>SDZZ01000008.1 GCA_004173255.1 Chitinophagaceae bacterium
TGTCGAAGATGACGGTGCGGGATTATACACAGGTTGCTGGTATCGGGGTGGCCAAGGCGATCGTTGTGGCAGCGGCGCTGGAGCTTGGCCGGCGAAGGCAGCTGACGGGCGACCTCGATAAAAAGGTGGTGACTTCCAGTATTGATGTAGCCCATTACCTGCAGGACATGCTGCGGGATCACAAGCACGAGGTGTTTGCGGTCATTTTCCTGAATCGTGCCAACCGGATCAATCATTTTGAAATCATCAGCAAGGGTGGTATAACGGGTACGGTAGCTGACCCCCGGATTATACTGAAAAAGGCATTACAGGAAGATGCGGTCAGTATTGTGTTATGCCATAACCACCCTTCGGGCAGCCTCCGGCCCAGCCGGGCGGATGAAGACATGACGCGTAAGTTTGTAGTAGCCGCCGAATACCTCGATATACGGGTGATGGATCACATCATTGTGGGCGAGGAAGGCTTTTACAGTTTTGCTGACGAGGGGAAAATGTGAGGTCTCAGGCCTGGGCAGTTGGTCCGCCAAAATTGAGCGGCAGCTGTACTTCTTCCAGGTCTTTGATCGGTCCGTTCACCGATTCGTATTTGCTGATGTTTTCGATCATCGCTTTCATCAGCCGTTTGGCATGTTGCGGGGTAAGGATGATCCTTGACTTTACCTTGCTCTTGGGGGTGCCTGGCATTACGTTGACAAAATCAATCACAAACTCCGCATGCGAATGGGTGATGATGGCGAGGTTGGCATAACTGCCTTCTGCGATTTCTTCGGAGATTTCAATATTGATCTGGTTGGGTTGTGCCTGGTCTGCCATAAAATTATTTATCGGTCAAAGGTACGGTCAATCCATGCAAAAAAAGACCGCCACTGCTGTTGCAGTGGCGGTCGGGAAAAATATATTCGGTCTGTCCGCATCCTTAGAACCGGGATAGAAAAACTCCTGGTTATCTGGGTTCGCTAAACCAGACTGTTTGTCGGATCTCCTTGTGATGAAAACATGTCAGACCAGGCTGTCTGTCCGGTATCCCTGTTCTCAGAATTTGTCAAACCAAAGCTTTGTCTCCACTTCATCACCGCCGATTGCATCCGCAGCAGCTTCAAAGTTGATCCGATTGACCAGTTGTTCATTTACCGGGTAAGGGAATCTTACCGGAATGCCCGACAGTGCATCCGTTGCTTCTTCCAGCTGTGGATAGTCAAGCCTTCTCCAGGAATTCCACGCATCGTAACCGCGGTTGTAGTGGGCAATCCACTGCTGAATACCGATGCTTTCCTTCCAGTTAACCGGATTGTAAGCCACCGAAGGCTGCGCAAGATAGGCCGTTGCTTCGGCAGGAGTTCCGCCCCAATATTCGATAGAAGCAGTAACCGCGGCTGCGTAATGGGTTGCTGCAGTTCCGCCAACATTGTAACCACGCTGGGCAGCTTCGGCCAGGTAAAATTCAACCTCTGCATAATCCATCAGCAGTCCCGGGAATGCAGGATCGGTGATGGACGGTTCCACCTGTGAGTACTGCACATAGGCAGACTGCACGCCAGGTGTAGCACCGGAGTAGCTCGTTACAGCGCTGCCTCGACCAGTCTGGTCCTCAGTAAAGAAGTTATCAATACGTGGATCGTTCTTGTCAAGCAGTTCATCGATAAGGGTGCTTGCTGCAACAAAATCGTCGCGACCGCTCTGTACCAGGTCAACCCAAAGAGGATTGGTATTTGGAGGAGCTCCCAGGTAGTTGAATACGGCATTATCATCATTGGACTCGAACACACCGCCGGCAACTGCTGATTCGATAGCCGTCCTTGCAGCATTATCGTCATCATCAGCAATGGTAATACCCATGCGGAGTTTGAGGGAGTTACCAAATTTCATCCATTGTGCAGGATCACCTGCGTAAATCACATCCGCACCATCAAAACTTCCTTCGGCAGGATCAAGCTGGCCAATGGCCACATCCAGCCTCGAAAGCAGATCGGTGTAAATGGTCTTGGCATCGTCGTAAACCGGGAACGGATCGGCTAAATCAAAAGCCTCCGAGTAGGGTATATTACCGTAGGTTGTTACCAGGTAATACCAGGCATACACTTCCATGATTTCCGCAATAGCCAGTTCGTTTTTCTGGCGGCCTGCGTCAGGTGCGCCGGAGGTAGTGAGTACATCGGTAGGGATCAGCGTTTTCGCTTCGCGCAGGTCACGGATCACGTCACGATAAAACGCATCCCAGATGGCATCATTGATTTCCCTGGTTCCAAGGTCATACTGGCTTTCCTCAGGGTATTGCGTTTCCTGCCAGTGCTGAACGATCAGGCGGAAAATATTCAGGTTAACGTTGGAGGAAGTCAGTGTGTTAGTAAGTACCCGCTGGGCATTTGTAAAAAATGCATAAGACGGGGACGTTGCAGGCTGCTTCGTATCAACGTTGAGATCCGATATGTTCTTGCTACAGGCAGTTGCAACTACAACCACTACTGTAAGGATATATAATAATTTTTTCATCGTAGTATTTTTAGAATCTGATTCGTGCGTTGAGGGTGAATGTCCTTGCTGTTGGATAAGCTCCTGTCTGGTAGCCTTGGAAGTTACCGGCACTCATGGACTCTTCAGGATCTGCATAAGGCAGGTTCTTGTCGATGATCCACAGGTTACGACCAGTGAGAGAGAGGTCAATTCCCTTAATCACCTTCAACCTTGATACCATCGCTGCAGGGAATGTATAGGCAAGTGCAACTTCGCGCAGCTTTACATAACTGGCATCATAAACAAATCCACCAGTTGGCTGGCGGTAACCGAGCGTTCCTTCAGAGTTTGCACGACGGATATCGTTCACGGTCCCATCTTCCTTTACACCGGGGAGAATGATACCACCACCGTTTGCAATTGAGTTCCTGGAAGGATTACCCAGATCATTGTCAAATACAGTTTCAGGATATAGACCTGTTCCCATTCCATAATAAAGATCAAGCGAGAAAATGTCGCCGCCCTGGCGGGTGTCGATCAGGAAACTGAACGTAAGGTTTTTGTAGCGGAAACTGTTGGAGATACCACCACTCCAGTCGGGGTTGGCATTACCAATCACTTCATTCGAGGTTGGAGAAAGCAGGTAACGCCCATTGGCACCAACTGTTTTCTGTACCCCTCCCTTACCATCATCCGTGTAAACGAAGTTAGATCCGCGAATCAGGCCAAAGGGTTGTCCGATCGTTGCGTTCAATGAAACACCACCTTGGAAATCCGCAACTTTCAGGTTTTCTGCATCTCCAAAAAGGCTCAAGACCTTGTTGCGGTTGCGGGCATAGTTCACATTCACAGTCCATGAGAAATCCTTTGTCTGTACCGGAGTTCCGGTCAACGAAACTTCAACACCCTGGTTCTGGATCGTACCAGCATTCAGGAATTGGGAACTGTAACCAGTACTGGTGGAGATAACAACAGGCAGGATCTGGTCAATAGACTTTGCCTTGTAGTAGCTTACATCGAGTCCAAGCCTGTTTTTGAGGAACTGCAACTCAAGGCCACCTTCAAAACTCTTGGTGATTTCGGGAAGAAGTTCCTGGTTATTTTTTGTACCGGCAACAGATGCCTGGGGGTTAGAACCAAACGGCGGGATCACAGTGTACACATCGTTCACACTGAAAATCGGCGCATCGGCCCCAACCTGTGCATAATTTGCACGGATTTTACCAAATGAAAGCCATGTAGCAGAGGGTAATAATTTGGAGAAAACAAAACCACCGCTGACCGACGGGTAATAGTATGTGTTGTTATCAGCAGGCAGGGTCGAAGATTGGTCGCGACGGATGGTCGCATCCAGTGTGAGCATCTCCCTCCAGGTAATTGTTGCGCCTGCAAATACACCATTGATTTCGCGTGGCTGATCGGTTTCTGTTGGTGCGTTTGGCGTGTTCAGCGAATTGGATAATGCATATACTTTCGGAACAATCAAACCGCCGTTCGTAGAAGCCCGGATAGTCTGGATCCTCTGCTTGCGAAGATTGACACCAGCAAGAGCCTTAAAGTTAATATCTGTGCCGAAGTCTTTATCCATCGTTGCAAGGAAGTCGAAGTTGGTCTCCCTGTACGAACGGTTAAACCGGGTATAGTTGGAAGTGGTTACACTACCTACTGCCTGCCGTTCTTCCTGGATTTCATCATATGAATCGAGTGACACGCGGCCAAGAAGATTCAACCAGTCGGTCACCTTGTAATTCAGGTTTACGTTGCCGAAATAACGGTCGCGTGTATCGGTTTCGTAGTTTTCATACCGGGTAAAATAGGGGTTGTCCCAGAAGTTGGCCGTAAGATTATCCGGATCCTTTGGATTCCAGGTAACGTTTTGCCGCGTACGGAAATAAGCATCTTCCTGATCTTTCAGGTCAATGTTGGTCTCCCACCACTGGCGCATGTTTGTCATGATGTTTTTATCATCATACCCGGTGCCGTAACGACCGCGACCTGCAATATTGGAATAGTTCAGTGCAGCACCCGCCACGAGTTTGTCAGTCAATTTATAAGTAGCACCGAGATTGATCAGGTTTTTGGTTATGCGGCTGTTGGGCAATATACCCCGATCGTCATTCCTTGTATAACCAAGTTTAAATGAAGCACGATCATCCGCCCCGTCTATATAGATGCTCTGGTTGGAAGAAAGTGAAGTCTGGAAGAAATCAATCGGCTGGTGTGCACCCGCAACCCATGGCTTGGGTTTGCCGAAGCTGGGGGAAGTTGGATCAAATGAATCCCACTGGTACACCTGCAGGTTCGGATCGAACGCACCTCCATAAGATGCGTCCTCCAGGAATGGCGCAATCAGGTCATCCACACCGTCACCATCGATATCACGGTACAGGAAGTATCCGGTTGGATCTTCATAAAACGCTCCATAACCCGCACCGTACGACTGCTGGTACTTGGCAAATGTTTCTTTGTTGACTTTTCCGATACCGATACCACTGTTCAAGGTAATACCGAGACCTTTTTTTCCGGTCTTCGTCGTGATAAGGATAACACCATTTGCACCTCGTGACCCGTACAGGGCACTGGCAGCAGCACCTTTCAGAACCGTTACTGATGCAATATCATCGGGGTTAATGTCTGCCGCGGCATTACCATAGTCATAACCCGCACCACCCTGCCGCTGGCCGGAGGTATTATTGTTGGAGTTATCGAAAGGAATACCATCGATAACAAACAGGGCCTGGTTGTTACCGGTAATGGATTTTACCCCGCGGATTACCACGTTGGTGGATCCACCAAGTGAGTTATTCTGCTTGATGTCGAGACCGGCAATTTTACCACTAAGGTTCTGGGTAAAGTTGTTCGATCTTGCGCGGCTGACCTCGTCACCCGACACCTGCTGCGCAGCATAGGAGACCTGATTCCTGGTCTTCCGAATGCCAAGCGCGGTCACCACCACTTCTTCCAGGCTGCCTTGCGCCTGGAGCGTGATCATGACCTCCGACTGGGTCCCGACCTTGATCTCCTGTTCAGCAAAATTTACGGAGCTCACGATCAGTGATTCACCGTCCTTGATGTCAATTTTGAAGGCGCCGTTGATGTCGGCAGAGGTTCCCGTTGTAGTTCCTTTTACAGTAATGTTTGCGAATGGAACGGGATCTCCCTTGCTGTCCTTGACCTGACCCGTAATCGTCCGGGATTGGGCAAATGCATACGCTGATAAAAGCATAAACATCGCCAGCGAAGCGATTTTTCTCATGTGCGTTAATTTTTGTGTGTTAAAGGGTGTAGAAATAGAAGTGCCAGTGACGGGCCGGTCACTGGTCAGTACAAAAGTGTTGGGGTGAACCGGCAACGCCGGTCGAATCAGTTTTTGGAAGACTTAACAATCTCTTATTGTGTTGTTGTGAGTTCCTTAACTAAAACAACAATCTTGCCTGAAATTTAATTTCTGATTTTATGGGGACAACTGTAGTTGTGGAACTAACAGCCGGATCCACCGTAACCTGTGTAGTGGTGGCTGCATAGCGGAGCCAGATATTTAAATGACGCGTCAGGTCCCAGCGCAGCATGATGTAGTACCGGAATCCGGATCCAGCAAAAACAGGAACCGATTGAGCATAAAGTACATCGTTCTCATAAGCATAAAGTCTTGACTCGTAGTCATCTGTTTGGAAATACTGGATGCGGAGGTTAACGTCGTATGGTTTCTGCATGGTCTTATATATCAAATCCGCCGATGCGAGGAAACCCTTACTGCTGCCGGGGTTGCTGATTACTACCTCTGTCCGGTTGCGCAACGAAACATTTTTTGAGGCTTTGAAATTAATCTGCGTACGCCAGTTGAACGCAGACCTGCCAACCGGAAAATCAACCACCACATCTTCCGAAGATGAATTTCTTTCCCCGCTGTTTTTGCGTACGCGAGAACTTATTTCCACTTGTTTATTGGGGCTCCATGCCACCTGCAGCATCCAGTCGCGCCCAAGGGAAGGCGCATTGACGCGATACCTTAACCAGGGGAAATAATAAAAATCGAAGTACAGGTCGGCCTTCCATGCCGTTGCCGGGCGAAAGCTAAGTCCTGCATATAGTCCACGCTCATTGCCCGGGTAGGTATTTTCTGAAAATGCATTGCCGCTGACCGACTGGTAAGCTTTATGCAGCCCGCGGTAGAGCAGGCTGAAATCGGCCGATCTTCCCATGCTCGCAACCAACCCCGCCATGCCCGCCGGATGTTGAAGCATGTCCACTGCCATCTCACCAAACCAGTGCAGGTTTTTCCAGGTATACATTAAGTCAATGCTTCCATTATACCACCTGTCGCCCCGAATGGCAAAAAGGTTATAGGGGTCATCGTTTTTCAACTGGGGTAAACTGTATTTATAGTAAATCCCGTTGACCGCCAGCCTCAGGCTGCCCGCCCGGTACGACAAAACCATTCCGGTTGTCAGCTGGCGGGTATTGTTGCGGTCGGCCAGTTCCGTAATCGTGCGGTTATAACCCGACCGGAGGAAAGAAGTGAAGACCTGCCCATTACCGGACGGATCAGCATCGTGATTGGTACTGATCCTGCGCATCGAACCAAACAGGGTCAACTGCCACCTTTTAAAGGCAAGACCTATTCCGGCCCCACGGAAAAAATTAAATTCCCCTGCCGAGTTATAAGGTCGTAGCACCGGTGATTGCCTTTTTATACCCATTGCATCCGCACTTTTTTTAAAGGCAAGACTCTGCCAGTGGACCAGGCCCTGCCCCATGTTGACGGTGAAATCGCCAAGGGCCAGTGTTTTGATTCGTCCCACATCACGCATAAAAAGATGGGCTGAATAAAAATCGAAACCGCCGGTTGCAGGATTGAATTTCTCACCGGCATCCTTTTCACCGGTTATACCATACTGAAGTTTATCGCGGAACACATACCGGTACCTGAAAAAAACCCGTAAGGGGTCACCTTCATATTTTTTGCTGCCGTTACCGTCTTTCCTAAACTCATCGGTCAGCTGCAGCGATCGCGATATGCGGAAGATAACGCTGTGCTCCCCTCCTTTCCATCTGGCCGACAATGATGACACAACAGCAGTCCGCTCCTTTATTTCAATGAATGGAAGTATACGCCTGATGAACGCGGGGTCCCATCCGGGCACTGCCTGCAATTCAACAATGTGCACCAGCTCACCAAACAACCGCCGGTAGTTTCCGAGGTTCTGCGATTGCTGCATACTCGCAATGCCATATTGGACAAGGATTTCGGCTGCTTCACCATTGATGTCCAGTTTATGCAATGCATACTGTTCCAGTTGCTGTACCAGCAGGTCATCTTCCAAATCCTGGTCATCCATCGACGCCACCTGTTCCAGCTGCCTTTCAGCAGTAACCGGAATTTCCTGGGCAAATGATACGACGTGTATCCACATTGGCCATATCAACAGCCATCGTTTCATTTGCCATCTGTTTGATACTGTAGTCCGATTGCCGGGGAAAACCCGAGCCGGTCGTGAACCGACGCGGTGATATCGAGCCGTATCATTTTTAGTTCATACCCGATACCGAACCAGACTGGTGGTCCGCCGGTGGTAAAACCCATCCTGATACAAATAAGCCGATGGGGTCGGTAAATAAAACCAGTTCCCGCCACAAAGCCCGAACCTGCATCCCTCGAAATTTCCATCGCCGCTGACCACAGCACCGAAGCGTCGTAGGCAATACCCATCGAATACCGGGGCGAGGGCAGCAGGGCCTGGGCAATGCCCCCGCCCTGCCGCGGTACCGACACATTCCAGCCCGAGCTGACCTGGCTGGTCAGGTGAAGGATAAGGCCGGCAGATGCCGTGAAATACGAACGGGCGGCGTAAGCCGGGACTGACGTCCGGGCCATTGCCGCCTGCACCCCAAGATCGACTACCGAACCAAGTTTGCGCCCGTATGCAAGGGAGACGACCGTTTCCCGATACGGCATTGCGCTGAAATATGCAGCCTGAACACCCACGGAGCCGCTGCGCGCCGGAATAATTGCCGCAAGATGGAAACGTGCAAGCGAAGTAATACCGTATGGCCGCTCAGCGGATAAGCCCGCCGCTAACGTGCTGCAGCGTGCGAGCGCAGCGGTATTTGATGAAAAACAAAATGCATCGTTTTGCCGTTGATTATAGGAACCCCACGTGAAATAAGCCGGCATTCCGGCCGCAAAAGGCTGCTGGCAACGGATAGTCAGGGGCAGCAGCAGCAGGATCCAGCCCAATGGCATACCAGCATATTTTTTATTTCCCATGTGGCAAAGATGGCATGGATAAGGGGCTGGAACCTAGTGGAAAAGGGCGCTAAAGTCGGGGGAAAACCTGAGAGGTAGTTGAGTTGAATACCCAGGTGGACGTTAAAAAAAACACCGACGGGTGATATTCCGCCCCCATTACTTAAAGAGGGGCTAAAAAATTCTATGTAGTTTTGCGCATGCAAATTTTAGATGGTAAGAAAGCCGCGCAGGCGATCAAGGATGTATTACAGATTGATGTGGCGCAAAGGGCCAATGAAGGCAAGAAAATCCCCCACCTGGCAGCGATCCTTGTGGGCAATAATGGCGCAAGCGAAACCTATGTGGCTGCCAAGGTAAAAGCCTGTGAAGAGACCGGTTTCAAATCGACGCTGATTCGTATGGATCCCGATACCACCGAGTTCCGGCTGCTGGAAAAAATTGAAGAACTTAATGCCGATCCGGATGTGGATGGTATACTGGTACAGTTGCCTTTGCCGAAATCGATTGATGATAAAAAAGTGATCAATGCGATTGACCCGTCGAAAGACGTGGATGGTTTCCACCCGATGAGTGTTGGTAAAATGGTGGAAGGGCTGCCCACATTCCTGCCGGCAACTCCCTATGGAATTATGCTGATGCTGGAACATTATAAAGTGGAGACAAAAGGGAAACATGCAGTGGTAATAGGCAGGAGCAATATTGTAGGCCGGCCAATGAGTATACTGCTCAGTGCGAATAAAAATCCAGGCAACTGCACGGTTACTATCTGCCATTCACATACTGCTAACCTGAAAGAAATCTGTCTTCAGGCCGACATCATTGTCGCTGCCCTCGGCATCCCTGAATTCCTGAAGGCCGATATGGTGAAAGACGGTGCGGTGATCATCGATGTGGGCATTACCCGCGTGGAAGACAGCTCCCGTAAATCAGGGTTCCGGCTGAAAGGTGATGTGGACTATGATGCCGTTGCTGCGAAAAGTTCATGGATTACCCCTGTACCCGGTGGTGTTGGGCCTATGACCATTGCAGCCCTGATGAAAAATACGTACAATGCCTGCGACACAAAAAATTAAGCACAAAGGCCGGCGGCCGGTTGATTTTTTTATATGACTGATACATCTATCCATATTGCCACACTTCCCGTGATGGAACATTTTTACACCATCCAGGGGGAGGGTTACCACCAGGGCAAGGCCGCCTACTTTATCCGCCTGGGTGGATGTGATGTCGGCTGCGTGTGGTGCGATGTCAAGGATAGCTGGGATGCGGATAAACACCCGCAGGTCGAAATTAAACAGCTCCGCGATCACGTAAAAGCAACCCCGGGAGAGATCGTTGTGATCACCGGCGGGGAACCATTGCTGCATAACCTGGATGACCTGACCGCCGTTTTACACGAGGCGGGTTTGAAAACAAATATTGAGACATCCGGCTCCAGCGCGTTAAGTGGCTCCTGGGACTGGATCTGCCTCTCCCCTAAGAAATTCAAGGCGCCACTACCGGAAGTCCTTGCTGCGGCACACGAACTCAAAGTGGTGGTGTTCAACAAATCCGATTTCAGCTGGGCCGAAAAACATGCTGCGCTTGTTTCCCCTTCCTGCAAACTTTACCTGCAGCCGGAATGGAGCAAAGCTGCGGAAATGGTGCCGCTTATTGTTGATTATATCAAAGACCATCCAAAGTGGGAGCTGAGCCTGCAGCTTCATAAATATATCCATGTGCCCTGAGGAATAAAATTCCGGGCTTCCCGTTATAGTCAATATGTCCCGTATGAAGCACCTGCTGACCTGTTTCGCCCTGTTCTGTTGTGCCCTTTCCGTTTCGGCACAGGAATATGATCCTTCCAAAGTGAATAAAAAAGCACAGGCCATGTATAACCAGGCCATGGAACGCGCCCAGGACGGCAACCTGACAAATGCTGCAGGGCTGCTGTTGCAGGCAATCAAGATTGACCCAAAATACATCGACGCTTATCTCTCACTCGGCGGCGTATACGGGCAAATGAAAAACAGCCGCCAAAGCGTGGAATATTATGAGAAGGCGTTTGCACTGGATGCAGGTTACACCATGGAGTTCAAGCTCCCCTACTCCATCAATCTTGCTTCACTTGGTGAATTCCAGAAGGCACTCGACGCCATCAATGAATTCCTGGACAAGAACCCACCAAAAAATTCAACCTCACTCAAAGCCGCACAGTATCGCAAACGTTGCTATGAATTTGCCGTCAGCTATGCAGCAAAACTCAACGAGCGTTCTTATATTTTCCAGCCGGTTAATCTTGGCCCATCGATCAACACCGCGGAATCAGAATACTTTCCCTCCCTCACCATTGACCAGCAGGAAATGATGTTCACCCGAAGGCTTGGCGGCAGGAACGAAGACTTTTTTAATAGTCGCCTCCGGGATACCACCTGGTCAAAAGCAGCACCTATTGAGGGCTTCGTTAACACCGAACAGAATGAGGGCGCACAGAATATTTCACAGGACGGGGAGTGGCTGGTGTTCACCGGCTGTAACCGACCTAATGGTTTTGGCAGTTGCGACATCTATATCTCCTATCTTGAAAAAGACGGCTGGAGTGAGCCCGAAAATTGTGGCGGCTGGGTAAATTCGGACGCCTGGGAATCACAGCCCTGCCTTTCGCCGGATAAACGCGATCTTTATTTCGTCAGCAGCCGGCCTGGTGGTTTCGGGGGTCTCGATATCTATGTTTCCCACCAGAAAGAAAACGGCAAATGGGGCGAACCGGAAAACCTTGGACCAGCCATCAACAGTTCAGGTGACGAACAATGCCCCTTCATCCATGCGGACAACCAGACTTTGTATTTCACCTCCAACTTCTGGCCGGGGTATGGCGATGACGATCTTTTTATATCCCGCAAAGGTCCGCAATCAGATTGGAGCAAACCGGAAAACCTCGGTTACCCCGTTAACACCATTAACCGTGAAGGCACCCTGTTTGTGACAGCTGAAGGCACCACCGCTTATTATGCCAGTGACCGGGCCGATTCAAGGGGCGGACTGGATATCTACAGCTTCCAGTTGCGCGATGCCGTTCGTCCGCTCAAAACTTTCTGGATCAAGGGACAGGTGTTTGATAAAAAAACAACCAAAGGCCTGCCTACATCCGTCGAACTGATTGACCTCGCCTCACGCAAAACGGTTTCAATGATGCGCACGGATGAAACCGGCAATTACATGATCACCCTGCCAACCGGTCGCGACTACGCACTGAATGTAAACCGCAAGGGTTACCTGTTTTATTCCGAAAACTTTTCACTGAGCCGCGATTACAGTGATTCCGTTTACCAGAAAAATATTCCACTGCAGCCGCTGGAAAGCGGTGCAAGCATCGTTCTCAACAATATCTTCTTCGACGTAAACAAATTCGACCTGCGTCCCGAATCGGCTATCGAACTCGACCGAATGGTTCAACTGCTTACCGACAATCCCACTGTATCTATTGAGATCAGCGGCCATACAGACAATGTGGGCAAACCTGCGGACAACCTGTTGCTGAGTAATAACCGGGCAAAAAAAGTGGTGGCCTATCTTGTATCCCACAAAATCAACCCGGAAAGACTTACTGCCAAAGGGTTTGGCGCTACCATGCCTGTCGCGGATAACAATTCCGAAACCGGCCGGGCCAAGAACAGGCGCACCGAAATGCGGATCATATCTGTCAGGTAAAGGATAAGCGGATTTGTTTTGTAAATCTAACTGGGGTTGGTATACCAATCCATGGGTAAATCACAAAACATTCCTGTGATTTCACTGATCGCCCACCCATCCTCCCATGTTATTTTTGATGCAAGATTTACGCATGCATCCTGACCTCCTGTACCAGATAGCACTCACGATGATACCGTCAATCGGACCGGTGCAGGCAAGGCTGTTACTGGATCATATGGAGGCACGGGATGTGTTCCGCAGCAGTACTTCAACCCTTGAGAAAATTGAGGGGATTGGCTCCATCCGCGCAGGGCAGATCCGTTCGTTCCATGACTACAGTGCGGCTGAAAAGGAAATTAAGTTTATTGACCGGTACAGGATCCGGCCTTTGTTTATCCGGGATGCCGATTACCCGCAACGGTTGCTGAATTGTTTTGATGCACCTACGTTGCTTTATTTCAAAGGCACGGCCAACCTGAACCATCCGAAAATTATTTCCGTAATAGGTACCCGGTCCAATACCATTTACGGAAAACAGGTTACGGAAAAACTGGTGTCGGATCTTTCCGGTCGGGATGTTATGGTCATCAGCGGACTGGCATTCGGCATCGATGGCATTGCACACCGGTCGGCCATCAGGCATGGCATGCCAACCGTTGGAGTACTTGCCCATGGGCTCGACCAGGTATACCCGCCCGCACACCAGGCGCTGGCAAGGGAAATGGTCGCGAAAAATGGCGGGCTGCTTACTGAATTCAACAGCCATTCAAAGCCAGAACGTTTCAACTTCCCGCTACGAAACCGGATCGTTGCCGGAATGGCGGACGCAGTGGTTGTTGCCGAAACAAACCTTCGCGGCGGAAGTATGATTACCGCCGAGCTGGCCAACGGGTACAACCGGGAAGTTTTTGTTTTCCCGGGGCGGATAAACGATCCCAAAAGTGCCGGCTGCAACAAACTGCTGCAGCAGAATAAAGCGGTGCTGCTGCAGGAAACCACGGACCTGCTGGAGCTGATGAACTGGGACGAACCGCCTGCTTCAAAACGGGTCATGGTTACTGAGGACCAGCCACTTGACGGCGATGAACAACTGCTCTTTGACATACTGAAAGATGGCCAGGCATGGCCACTGGATGCAATCTTCCGGCACACCGGTCTCGACACCGGGAGGATGGCTTCATCGATTTTGGGACTTGAACTGAAGAATCTCCTGCTATCTTTGCCCGGTAAACTTTACCGGCTAAACGGTAGCTGAGGCAACAATCTGCCCGCTTTCGTTGTCAGGCAATACCGGAAATACATCCTGAGAATATGCGCCAAAACCTGCTCGTCCGTACCATTCTGCTACTTTTTGTCGCGTTACCGGCCATGGCCTGGGCGCAACCCTGTACGGAACTCGGGCAGAATCCTTCAACGGCCTTCCCTGTTTGTGGCACCACTGCCTTCAACCAGGCAAATGTTCCGCTCTGCAATACGAATGAAGTATACGTTCCGGGTTGCCAGAACGGTACCGTGTATGAAAACAAAAATCCGTACTGGTATAAGTTTACCTGCTTTCAAACCGGCACACTCGGATTTGTGATTACCCCATTGAACCTGGACGATGATTATGACTGGCAGCTGTATGATGTCACCGGTGTTGATCCCCAGGAAGTATTCACCAACCGGTCGATCATCGTCTCGGGCAACTGGGCAGGTACCTATGGGAAAACCGGCGCCA
This sequence comes from Chitinophagaceae bacterium, assembly GCA_004173255.1. Lineage (GTDB taxonomy): Bacteria > Bacteroidota > Bacteroidia > Chitinophagales > Chitinophagaceae > JBEVJC01. Next base: position 14,094 of record SDZZ01000008.1, read on the forward strand.
GTACGCTCGGGTCAAACATCATGGAATGTTCATCCAATCCTGCCGATAACGTAAACCCTTTTTCAAAACTGATCAATATCATCGAGGGTCATAACTACATCCTGCTGATCAGCCATTATACGGACTCACAGAGCGGATACTCTCTCACGTTCAATAGCGGAACAGGGGTCATCACTGACCCTGCACTGCCGCACCTGCAATCTATAAAACCGGATTGCGACGGCGTGCAACTGAGACTGAAACTGAACAAGAAGATGAAGTGCAGTTCGGTCACGGCAACCGGATCGGAATTCACGCTGGCCCCGTCGGGCGCCACTATCATTGCTGCACAACCACTGAACTGTAACGGCGCATTCGATTTTGATTCCGTACTGCTGACCCTGTCGGCGCCGTTGCCGGCTGGCACGTATTCACTGCTGGTCGATGATGGCACCGATGGAACCACTATACTGGATAACTGCTCGCAATCCATACCAAAAGGCGAACTGATGTCATTCGATTATGTGGTTCCCCAACCAATCTATGCAGACAGCATCGGCTTTGCCGGTTGCGCCCCATCCGAACTGAAGCTCTATTTCCCAAAACGAATCAATTGCAATACGATTGACCCGGGCGGGTCCGACTTCCAGGTTTCCGGGCCAACCCCGGTAATAGTCAGTGGTGTCACTGCGTCCTGCTCCACTGACGGATTCACAGAAATGGTAACCATCCGGCTAAGCGCCCCCATTGTGAACGGAGGAACGTACACCCTCACGCTTCGCACAGGTAACGATGGTTCGTCCATCATTGACGAATGCGGAATTGAAATGCCCTTTCAGGCACTCGATTTCAATTGTGCGGATACGGTGTCTGCCGAATTTAATTACGCTATGCTGGCCGGATGCCGGCAAAATACTCTCCAGTTCACACACGATGGTGCACACCAGGTCGACAGCTGGACCTGGGTGTTCAACGGAACCCCGCCGGTACTGACCAGGACCCACCAGTTAGTTGTACCGGCCACCAGCACCACACTCGTAAACCTGGTGGTGAGTAACGGGACCTGCACCGATTCCAGCTCACAGACCATCGTGCTGGCCAATGAGGTAAAGGCGGCATTCGATATGCCGGCGATCATTTGCCCGGAAGATCCGCTCCAACCGGAAAACAAAAGCACCGGTGTTGTCGATATCTGGACCTGGAGTTTCGAACGCATTGCTACCGATCATGCAAAAGATCCCGCGCCGGTACTGTTTCCCAGCACCAACCGCGAGGCCTACTACACCATCCGGCTCAAGGCGGAAAACACAACGCTCGGCTGTGCCGACAGCATCCAGAAGACAGTGCGGGTACTTTCCAACTGTTTCATCGCAGTGCCCAGCGGGTTTACACCCAACAACGACGGCATCAATGATTACCTCTACCCCAACAATGCATTCAAGGCGGAAAACCTGCAGTTCAAGGTGTTCAACCGATGGGGCCAGGTGGTTTTCCAGTCACGGGAATGGACCGCAAAATGGGATGGAAAAGTAAACGGAATTCCACAGGGCTCAGGCGTTTATGTCTGGTTCCTCACGTACACCAACAAGGATACCGGCCAGCAGGTAACGCAAAAAGGCACTACAACACTGATCCGCTAATGGCAAGCCAAAACCCTTGCCAGGCGGGACTTGCAGCGAGTTAACAAAATTTAATTTGGGACTTATTTACCGTGGACACTATCTTTGCACATGGCAACAAGAAATAGTTCTTCCGCAAAAATCACTCCCGGCAAAATTTTTGGCGAAGGCCTGACCTTCGATGACGTTCTGCTCATTCCGGGCTACAGTGAAGTGCTTCCACGAGACGTGGACATCCGTGCAAAACTCACCAAGGATATCACCCTTAATGTTCCCCTTCTCTCGGCTGCAATGGATACCGTTACAGAAGCAAACCTCGCAATGGCACTGGCCCGCGAAGGCGGATTGGGAATCCTTCATAAAAACATGAGTATCGACCAGCAGGCCGAGCAGGTCCGCAAGGTAAAAAGAAGTGAGAGTGGCCTGATCCTCGATCCAATCACCCTCCTGGAGGATGCCACGATCGGCGATGCAGTCAGGCTGATGCGGGAAAACAAAATCGGCGGCATACCCATTATTGACAAGTCGGGTAAACTGGTTGGCATCCTTACTAACCGTGACCTTCGTTTTGAAGACAATAAAAACAGGAAAGTAACCGAACTGATGACCAGTAAAACCCTGGTGACCGCGCCGGAAGGGACGGACCTCAAAAAAGCAGAAAAAATCCTTCGCCAATACAAGATTGAAAAGCTTCCGGTTGTCAGCAAATCAGGCAAACTGATCGGACTGATCACTTACCGCGACATCCTTCAACTCTATTCTTTTCCCAACGCACTGAAAGACCGGTTTGGCAGGTTGCTGGTTGGTGCGGGCGTCGGTATCACAAAAGATGTTCTTGACCGGGTGGCTGCACTGCAGCAGGTTGGGGTCGACGTCATTGCGCTGGATAGCGCACATGGACACAGTAAGGGCGTAATTGATGCATTGAAGCTGGTAAAGAAAAATTTCAAACACATTAATATCATTGCGGGTAATGTCGGTACTGCAGCAGGCGCCAAAGCGCTGGCTGAAGCTGGTGCAGATGCCGTAAAAGTTGGTATTGGACCAGGTTCTATCTGTACCACCCGCATCGTAGCCGGTGCTGGTGTTCCACAACTGACAGCGGTAATGGAAGCATACTCCGTGCTGAAAGATAAAGGTGTACCCCTTATCGCCGATGGTGGTATCCGTTACACAGGGGACATGGTAAAGGCACTTGCTGCCGGTGCCAGTTGCGTAATGATGGGAAGCATTTTCGCCGGTACGGATGAAAGTCCGGGTGAAACAATTATCTATGAAGGAAGGAAATTCAAGGAGTACCGTGGTATGGGTTCACTCGGCGCTATGGCAACAGGCAGCAGTGACCGTTACTTCCAGGATCCGGAGGATGATGTGAAGAAATTTGTGCCCGAAGGAATTGAAGGTCGTGTAGCGTACAAAGGCACCCTGAAGGAAATTGTATACCAATATGTCGGCGGACTGCGTGCCGGTATGGGATACTGTGGAGCATCCAACCTGACGGAGCTCAAGGACGCGAGCTTTGTGAAAATCACCAATGCGGGTATGCGCGAAAGCCATGCACATGACATCGAGATTACCAAGGAAGCACCAAACTACAGCAGGAGATAAATCATACGCATGGCAAAAAAAACCCAACGGATCGCCGTTGATATGGATGGGGTGCTGGCCGACGTCTTTGAACAATTCCTCGACTGGGATGAAAGGGAACATGGAGTGCGGCAGCTGCGCGAAAACCTGATGGGACAAAAAGAACTCGAAGTTTTCAAACACGCCCGGAAATACCTTTATACCGAGAAGTTTTTTCGCTCACTCAAAGTGATGCAGGATAGCCAGGAAGTACTTCGGCGCATCCATGACCACTTTGATCTGTATATCGTTTCGGCCGCAACCGAGTTTCCCCAGAGCCTTGCTGAAAAACAGGAATGGCTGCTGGAACATTTTCCGTTTATCGGATGGGAAAAGATTGTGTTCTGCGGGTCCAAACAAATTGTGAGTGCCGACATCATGATTGATGACCATTTCAAAAACCTTGATTATTTCACTGGTGAACTTTCCATTCTTTATACCCAGCCTCACAATGCACTGGCCCAGGCAGGAAGGCACCGGCGGGTAGAACTGGCGGGAAATTGAACAGATACTTTTTCCCTGACTGTTTTTTATGTGAACAGTATCACCGTCAAGGTAAATCCGCCAGGCTTTGCTGCCATTATTTCTTCAACGCGGTATTGATTCGCTGGTAATAAAAAGAACCGATCAGCAGCAGTATCCCTATCACAATAAAGGAAACAATCCGCTGCCCGGTCGTAAACCGGACCGCATCCAGTGTAATCAGTTTCAGGAGCGTACCGCCGATCAGCAACACAGAGCAGACTCGAAGCCAGCCGGCCCGCTTGATTACCCCTGTGCTAAACATCAGCACGGAAACAGTGATCCAAAGTAAGGTCACGGTGATTCCATCCCACCGGAAACCGATATAAAGTATCAGCAGGCACAGCGACTGTATAAAGAGGAAACGGAACAGTTGTCGTTCATCCGGCATTTTCCACCGGGTAAGGACGGCCCATGCCGCGACCAGGATCAACAGTATAGCTGTTTGCACAAGGGGTTCGGAATCATTAACAGGAAATACCAGGACTGCGGAGAGATAAAGCAACCCATTGAGCAGGACCACCTGCACAATGTCAGTGCTACCCAGCACGATCTTCCGGAAAAATTTTCCTGCAAATGCCGCCAGAATAAAAAGCAGGTAGAACGCTGAAGCAAACAGCACAGCCGTCAGTTGTTGCGCAGCTGAGTTATAATCCAGCAACAGCCAGCCCAGGTAAAGCGTCCAGGTAATAACCATGGCCAACCGGGTAACAAGCTGCCAGTTTTTCCGGAATCCAAGAAAAACGACAGCCGTGTTGATCAGCAATACGTAGGCAAAAAAGAGGTCCATCCTTCCCGTATTATTGCTGACGAGGAACGGGATTCCATACGCACCCACCAAACCAATCAATGCAATCTCGATCCGGTTATAATAAATAGACTGCACAACGGTGAAAACGGTCAGCGCCACCATGATAAAAAATGCAGCAGAAGTTGCCAGGAACTGGTAGTAGACCAGTGCTCCATATGTGGTAAAGTAACAACAGGCCATGCTTCCGCTGAAGAGGATCGCGCTGAAAAAATTATACCTGGCTTTAAGCCGCAGCGAAATAACCAGCAATATGATCCCTGCAAAATAAGCGAGCATGATCCTGGCCAGTGGTGAAATGAGGTCCTTATCAATGGCATACTTGATTCCGAGCGAAATGCCTGTCAGTAACACAATGATGCCGGCAAGGTGAATCAGCCGCAATCCGATAAAGTGCTCGAGCCCATGCTGGGCGAGCGGTTGCTGACCCCTGGCGGGGGCAGTGGCCAGGTAACGCTCCTGTTGAAGGTCACCCCATTCGTCAGCTGATTCGGGTACATCGGGTGGTGCAAACGCCCCCGCCGTTTGTGACGGGTTACCCGCCTGTGTCCTGAGCAGGCGTAGCTCATCATACAATCGTACAAGCCGTTGCCGGGTGTCGTTATGTTCCTTTGCCAGTTGCCTGATCTCCTGCTCCAACTGGTCCATCCGCTGATCAAGGTTCATGACCGGAAATTACAACTTCTAAAACTGTTAATTTTACACAAACGATTATTTTGAAAAGGTATACCGATCTGTTCATTGCGCTCGGAGGCAGCATCCTGTTATGGGCGGCATGGCCTGTATCGCCACTGACATTCCTTGTTTTTGCAGGATGGATTCCGTTGCTACTGGTGGAAGAAAGGGTAAAAAGCCGCAAACGTTTTTTCGCGCTTACCTACCTGCACATGTTCAGCTGGAATATCCTTACTACCTGGTGGATCTGGAATGCAAGTTTGCCGGGTGCTATCAGTGCGTTTGTCGCCAACAGTCTTTTCATGTGCATCCCATGGCTCCTCTTTTCAATTACAAAGAAGAACCTTGGCAGCTGGATCGGCTACGGCTCGCTGGTTGTTTACTGGATGGCATTCGAGTACCTGCATCATAACTGGGAGCTCAGCTGGCCCTGGCTTACACTTGGAAACGTTTTCGCCACGCACCCCGGCTGGGTGCAATGGTACCAGTACTCGGGTTCATCGGGTGGAACATTGTGGGTACTTCTCGTCAACATCCTCGTATTTGCTTTGTTCCGCGAATACCGCCGGTTTGGCCGCAGCAGGGTGTACTATGCCACCTGCGTAGCAACCTTTGTGGTACTCGCCGGGCCGATACTCCTTTCAAATATGATCCTGTCATCTGAACGCAGCATTGCTTCAGAAGCACTGGCGAAAACCATCCGCAATGTGGTCATTGTACAACCCAATATCGACCCCTACAACGAAAAATTTGCCGCAAGTGTGGAAGGGCAGGTTTCCAAACTGATCAGCTTATCCGAACAGCAGATTGACAAAAACACTACCCTGGTTTTATGGCCCGAAACCGCTATACCCTCCGTGGTAAAAGAGGATGAGATTCGCAGCGACCGCTACTATGATCCTGTGTGGCTCTTCCTCAAACGGCATTCGGACCTGAACCTTGTCACCGGCATCAACAGTTACCGTCCTTACGGAAATGATAAAGCCAAAGCAAGCCCGACTGCAAGGCATGATGAAAGCAGCGGGCTGTACTATGACCTGTACAATACTGCCGCATCGCTGGATGCAGACTCCACCGTACAACTGTATCATAAAGCCAAACTGGTCCCGGGTGTGGAAACACTTCCATCCTTCCTGAATTTTATGGGGTCTTGGTTTGAGGATCTTGGGGGAATCAGCGGGACACTGGGCAGGGATTCGGAGCGCAAAGTTTTTATCCCCTGGGATAACTATTACAAGGTAGCCCCTGTCATCTGTTATGAAAGTATCTACGGAGACTACATTACGGAATACATCCGCAAAGGGGCCAATGTACTGGCCATACTGACTAACGACGGATGGTGGGGCAATACGCCAGGTTATAAACAACACATGAATTACGCACGCCTGCGTGCGATCGAAACACGTAAGTGGGTACTGAGAAGTGCGAATACGGGGATCAGTTGTTTCATTGATCCACTTGGCAATGTTCTTGATCCACAGCCGTGGGACACAGCTAGTGCGATCAAAATGAATATACCCGCTGATAGCAGGCAGACTTATTTTGTGCGCCATGGCGATATTCTTTCAATTGCCATGCTGGCCGGTTCAATTGCGGTACTCCTGTCGACCCTTTTTGAGGTACTCAGGCGCTTTATCCGCCGCAGGAAAACAAAGAGTTCGTTACTGAACTGAAAAATCCGTCAGTACACCATTAAAAAAAAGTCATGAAAAAATCTATTCAATACCAGGGTTCAACCATTTTTTATTCTGTGTACGGATCAGGCGAAAGCCTCATGCTGGTACATGGCTTTGGCGAAAAGGGCGAGGTATGGGACAACCAGGTGGAGGCCTTAAAAAACGATTATAGCGTAATTGTGCCCGAGTTGCCCGGTTGCGGGGGATCGGAACTCCTCCCGGATATGTCAATGGAAGGAATGGCCGCACTCCTGAAAGAAATCCTTGACCTTGAAACGGCGAAAGGAAGTAAGCCTGTATTGCTGGGCCATAGCATGGGTGGATATATCACCCTCGCATTTGTTGAAAAGAATCCGGACTACCTCCGGTCTTTTGGCCTGGTGCATTCGGCCTGTTTTGCAGACAGCGAAGAAAAAAAAGAAACACGGAACAAAGGGATCTCGTTTATCCGCAAGCACGGTGCCATCGCCTTCCTTGAAAGTTCCAGCCCAAACCTGTTTTCCCCGGATACGAAAAACAATGATCCCCAACTGGTAAAGTCGTTCATCGCGTCACTGTCCGACCAGAACGATGAGGCCCTGATCCAGTTTTACGAGGCTATGATGGCCCGGCCCGACCGCAGTGATGTATTGAAAAACAGCAGCTTACCTGTGCTTTTTATCCTGGGTAAACACGACACTGCCATACCGATAAAAGACGGTCTCAGACAGACTACTTTTCCCGAATTATCGTATATTCATGTGTTAGAGCATTCCGGGCACATGGGAATGCTTGAAGAAAAGGAAAAAACGAACCACTTCCTGATCGATTTTTTACGAAGCACCTGATTATTATCCGAACCAACACATGAGGCGTATCCTGTTAATAGTTTCCCTTCTTTTAACCAGTAAATTCCTTTTTGCTGAGCACATCACCGGTGGCGAAATGTATTATACCTACCAGGGCATGTTTAACGGCCAGCACGTTTACACGGTTACGCTCAAACTATTCCGTAACTGCGGCTCCGTGGGTGCGCAGCTTGACATCAATGCCGCTATCGGTATTTTCGACAAAGCCACCAACCGCCTGGTCCGCAACACCAAAAGCTTTAACCTCAGTAATCCGACCGAACTTGAACTGCTCGACCCGGGTAAATGTATTACCAACGCACCAAGCGTCTGTTACCAGGTAGGATTTTATACCGACACCGTCCGCCTTACCCCGAATGCCTCAGGTTATATACTCGCGTACCAGCGTTGCTGCCGGATCAATGGCATCCAGAACCTGGTCAACTCCGGCAACATCGGGGCAACCTACACGGCGGAAATACCGGGGGAAGACATTGAACCCACTGCACCTGTCAACAACAGCGCAAAGTTCAATGGTCGCGATACGGTGATTGTTTGTGGTGGTTACCCTTTTACTTATAGCTTCGGCGCGGAAGACGCCGACGGTGATATACTCCGTTACTCGTTCTGTGATGCGTACGTGGGTGGTTCCGGCGGACCCAACGGTCAGGCCGCACCAAATCCCCCAGCCAATCCGCCATACGCCGCAGTCAATTACTCTTTCCCGTTTTTCGGGGGAGCCCCAATGGGCACAGCCGTAACTATTGATCCGACCACCGGGCTCATCACCGGCGTGTCCCCAAGCGAAGGCATTTATGTGGTTACTGTGTGCGTGCAGGAAATCCGCAATGGCCTGGTCATTGCCACACAACGGAAGGATATCCAGATCAAGGCCGGTGGATGTTCACTGACCAAACCATCCCTGTCACCGAACTACATTACCTGCGATGGATACAATTACAATTTCACCCATCCGGACAATTCCCTGATCACTACTTATTCGTGGAGCTTTGGTGATCCGGCTTCCGGAGCCAATGACACCTCCAGCCTGCAGAATCCCTCGCACCTTTTTTCCAGCGAAGGCGTCTTCACAATCAAACTGGTGGCGAACCGCGGCCAGGAATGTGCTGACTCGTCTTTTGCAACCGTCCGCGTATTCCCCGGCTTTTTCCCCAATTTTACCAACCTCGGGCTCTGCCTTACCAACCCGGTGCAGTTTGTCGACAATACCACCACCAACTGGGGCGTAGTCAACAGCTGGGTCTGGTCATTTGGAGAATCAACGGATCCCACAGATATTTCAACGGTACAAAATCCTTCCAACACGTATAGTACTGTGGGGCCGAAAACCGTACGACTCATAGTGGGCAACAGCGTCGGATGCGTCGACACCATTGAACAGGTGGTAGATATTATTTCCAAACCACCGATCACGCTGGGCTTCCGCGATACGTTAATCTGCTCGCCACCCGATGATGTCCAGTTGCAGGCATCAGGTACGGGTGTGTTCTCCTGGAGTCCCAATATCAGCATTACCGCAACCAATACAGCAACCCCAAGGGTGAACCCGGTAACAACCACTACCTATTATGTTGAACTGAACCAGGATGGCTGCATCAACACTGACTCAGTGCTGATCAATGTGGTGGATCGCGTAACCCTGACCGCCCTTAATGACCCGACCACCATCTGCCTTACCGATCCGGTACAGCTGAATATAAACAGTAACGGACTTCGTTACAACTGGACGCCTGCGGCCACTCTCGATGACCCTGCAGCTGCCAATCCGGTTGCCACTCCCACCGCCACTACCACTTATACCGTTACAGCCAGTATCGGAACCTGTACCGCCACGGATGATATCACTATCGTTACCGTGCCTTACCCAGTGGCCAATGCCGGGCGGGACACCTCCATCTGTTTCAATACATCTGCGGTACTGCACGGGTCACATAACGGAAATTCTTTTACCTGGACGCCTTCCTCTTCACTGAGCAACCCCGCATCACTGAATCCCGTTGCTTCACCCAACGGCACCCAGGCCTATGTCCTTCGCGCATTCGATACACGAGGTTGTCCAAAACCAGGACTGGATACTGTGCTGGTAACCATGATGCCAAGGATCCGCCCCTATGCAGGCAATGACACACTGGTAGTAATCGGCCAGTCCCTGCAACTGAATGCCGAAGGCGGTGTCAGTTACCTGTGGTCACCCCCCACCGGACTTAACAACCCCACCATCAGCAACCCTGTTGGAGTGTACAATGGTGAAGTGGATAGCATCCGTTATACTGTCACCGTTTATGATGAGATCGGTTGTGCGGACTCTGCCTACGTAAGAGTGGTCATCTTTAAAACCAACCCCTACGTATTCGTGCCAACCGGGTTTACACCAAACGGCGATGGCATCAACGATATCCTGCGCCCGATTGCAGTGGGCGTGGAACGGATCAACTATTTCCGCGTCTTTAACCGCTGGGGTGAAATGATTTTCACCACTACAGTTAATGGAGGCGGATGGGACGGTCGCATCAACGGCACGCCGCAGGCGAGTAACGTTTATGTCTGGATGGTCAGCGCGCGGGACTACACCGGGAAAGAAATTTTCCTGAAAGGGACTACTACGCTGATCCGTTAACTTTGCCCCGGATATCCCTTACATAAAATATTACCATGTCTAAAATTGTGTTCATTACCGGAGCCAGCTCCGGTTTTGGCAAGGCCTGTGCCGAGAAATTTGCTTCCAATGGCTATAAACTGATCCTGAATGCCCGGCGGATTGAGCGACTGGAAGAAATCAGGGTTGACTTGAAGTCACGTTTCAACAGCGAAGTTGAACTGGCCCCTTTTGATGTCCGCGACCAGCAGGCGGTTATGGCAGCCATTGACAAACTTCCTGCTGAATGGAAGAATGTAGATATACTGGTGAATAATGCGGGTCTTGCAGTTGGTCGCGATTATTTTGAAGAGGCAGACCTAGATGACTGGAACCGCATGGTAGATACCAACGTGAAAGGTTTTATGTATGTGGCAAAAGCGATATCGATGCTGATGGCCAAACGGAAAACAGGACATATTATCAACCTCGGATCTATTGCGGGTAAACAGGTTTATGAAAAAGGAAATGTTTATTGCGCTACAAAGTTTGCCGTGGATGCACTTAACCAGGCAATGCGGATCGACCTGCTGCGGCATGGTATAAAAGTTACCGCAATTCATCCGGGTGCGGCAGAAACAGAATTTTCTTCGGTCCGGTTCAAGGGTGACGAAACAACCGCAAAGTCAGTTTACACCGGCCTCGAAGCGCTCAGTGCAATGGACGTAGCCGACGTCATCTACTACACCAGTACACTGCCTGCACATGTATGTATCAACGACCTCGTTGTTACCTGTACCCGGCAGGCCGATGCCATGTATTACAACCGCGAACCAGCCACTAAGTGATTCCACCTGTTTCCCTGAATGACTGTAAAAGCAGTTAAAAAACGAATCGGAAATTTACCCGGGGAATTACTACACTTTAGGGTTTAAAGGCCAGGGGAGCCGTCCGGCACTTCCCGGTCCGGGGGATTAAGTCTATTTTACCATTCAATCCAACCCCCTAAAAACCATCTCATGAAAACTATTTTACTGAGCGGTGCGCTGATGTTATGCAGCCTCTTTTCTTTCTCACAGGAAGTGATCCGCCAGCAGTCGTGCGAAGACGGGTTCATCAGCAACCAGGTCGACAGCCTCAAAGCCATCTACTCAAAATCAGGTTACCTCTTGTTAAAAGAAGCTTCCATAAAAATGGAAAGCGAATATGAAATGCCGGTGGTGGTGCCGCTGACCCAGGGG
>SDZZ01000261.1 GCA_004173255.1 Chitinophagaceae bacterium
GTGCGGTGATGCGGAAGTGATCATTGCTGCCGGGGTGGAAAGCATGACCAGGGCTCCCTTTGTGACCGCTAAGTCTGCCATCCCTTTCCAGCGCAATGTGGAAACTTTCGATACTACGCTCGGGTGGCGGTTTATCAATCCGGCGCTGTCGCAGCTTTATTATCCCTACACCATGGGGGAAACCGCCGAAAACGTGGCTGGCCAGTGGGGCGTCACCCGGATGGAGCAGGACACATTTGCCATGGCTTCCCAGCAGAAATACTTTGAGGCGCTCAGTGCCGGTAAGTGGAAAGACGAGATCACTGCGGTAGCGGTCAGTACCAGGGAAGGGGTGAAGATGGTGGAAAACGATGAGCATCCGCGGGTATCGACCCTGGAAAAGCTGTCGTCACTCAAGCCGGCATTTAAGGAAAATGGTACGGTAACGGCGGGTAACTCGGCCGGTATCAACGATGGGGCGGCAGCCATGCTGCTGGCGGGAGAGGGTGCGGTAAAGAAATACAACCTTAAACCAATGGGGCGGATTGTATCAATGGCAGTGACCGGGGTGGACCCGGCGATAATGGGTATTGGCCCGGTAACCGCTACCAGGAAGGCGCTTGACCGCGCAGGTATTGGTATTGACCAGCTGGACCTGGTAGAACTGAACGAAGCCTTTGCCTCGCAGTCGATTGCCTGTATCCGGGAACTGGGCCTGGATGTAAACAAGGTAAATGTGAATGGCGGATCCATAGCGATCGGCCATCCGCTTGGATGCAGCGGTGTGCGCATTTCCGCAACCCTGCTCCATGAAATGGCAAGGCGGAATGCACGGTTCGGCCTGGCCACCATGTGTGTTGGGGTGGGACAAGGCGCGGCAGTGATTTACGAACGGATACAGGGTTAAAATAAAATCCGCCGGCTTAGGGGTAACGAAAGATTAATTTGTCACAGTGCCGGAAGTAAAAGAAATTACATCATCACCCGTTTAAACAGTACATAACCAATATGAAAAAGTTCCTCTTCTCCGCAGTCCTGCTAATGACCGTATACATTGCTTCGGCGCAGGTAGATTCACTTCAGGAGTATACCGGTAAATACAAATTCCCTGATGGCAGCCCGGTAACAGTAGTCACGATCAGTATCGCAAATGGCGCCCTCTATGCAGAAGCAGAGGTAGGTGGTTCGCCACTGACCCGTATCGGGGCCGATGTTTATTCAGTTGATGCCTTTGGCGGTGTTGCAACTTTCAAACGTAACACGGATAAAAAGATCACCGGTGTAAAGATCGAAGTTGAAGACACAGTGATGGAAGGCACCAAAACTGAACCTGCTGCAATCATGCAGGACTGTTATATTTTCAGGAATGAATATTATTCGTTCAGTCGAAACTAAAAGAAGGTAAATCATTCCATCCGATGGAAGACTGGTTCGATGTACGGAGATCTTTTACCGTAACGGACTGCTCTTCCATTTCTTTTTCCCCGATGATGGCAATGAATGGAATATTCTTCCTGGTTGCGTATTTGAACTGTTTGTCAAACTTTGCATTCTCGGGGTAAATTTCCCCGCTGATGCCGGCGGCACGGAGTGCCTGCAATAGCTGGAAAGCCCGCTGGCTCTCGCTTTCACCCAGGTTAAAAAAGAGCACTTTCGATGTGCTGATCAGGCTCTCCGGAAAAAGGCTCAGTTCGTCCATCACATCATAGATCCTGTCTACCCCAAACGAAATACCTACCCCTGGGATTCCGGTTACACCGAATAGCCCGGTCAGGTCATCGTACCGGCCACCGCCACCGATGCTTCCCATGTTTACATTCAACGCCGTGATCTCGAGGATGGCACCCGTATAGTAGTTGAGGCCGCGTGCAAGAGTGAGGTCCAGCACTGGTGCAATGGTATCGATGCCGGGATAAGCAAAAATTGTTTCCAGTTCCTGGATGCCTTCCGCACCGATATTACTTACACCCAGCAGTTCCCGAAGGCTGTTCATTTTATGTTTGTTGTCGCCATGGATTCCGAGAAACTCACGTACCAGGTTTACCTGGTTTTCGGCAAAACCTTTTGCCGTCAGTTCTTCGGAGACTTTTTCCATCCCGATTTTATCGAGCTTGTCGATGGCGACGGTAATGTCGGTCAGACGGTCGGATGCCCCGATGGTTTCTGCCAGCGCCGCAAGGATTTTGCGGCTGTTCAGTTTGATTTCAACCGGTATACCCAGTCGGGTAAATACCGTGGAATAAATATTGATAAGCTCCACTTCATTCATCAGTGAGCGGCTGCCAACCACATCGGCATCGCACTGGTAAAACTCGCGATAGCGGCCCCTTTGCGGGCGATCGGCCCTCCACACTGGCTGGATCTGGTAACGTTTGAAAGGGAAACTCAGGGTTGAGTGATTCATGGCGACAAACCTTGCGAAAGGAATGGTGAGGTCGTATTTCAATGCGCGTTCCGTCAGGTCCTTGTCGTTTTTGCCAAGCAACACCTGGTCAAACGCGGTTTTACTTCTTTCCAGGTTTTTAGGGTCAGCAAGACCATTGTTCAGGATTTTGAAAATAAGTTTATCGCCCTCGTCGCCATATTTACCCATCAGGGTCGACAGGTTTTCCATTGCCGGTGTTTCCAGCGGCTCAAAGCCGTAAAGCTCAAAGACCGACCTGATAGTGCTGAATATATAATTGCGCCTGCGGACTACATCCGGTGGAAAGTCGCGCGTGCCTTGTGGTAAACTGACATTAATCTTCGCCATGATAATTTATTCCTGCTTTATTTTATGGGCTGTATCCCTGCAAAATTTTTGCTGCTTTACCGGCCCCTGGCCTTCCTCGTGTTGCTGATAGGCTCACGGCCCCCCGATCGTCCTCCTGTTCCTTGTGCTGATTGGCTCACGGCCTTCCGACCGTCATCCTGTTGTTATTGATAATTGCCTCACACACTTGGTCAATCATTTTGTACACCTCATGATAACCCGGCTCCTCGCCATACCATGGATCGGGCACATCCATCTGTTGCCCGGGATACAGTTCGTCCATCAGCAGGCGCGTCTTCTCCGGCCGGAAGGCTTTACCGGCTATACGACGGACTTCGTCCAGCACGTCACCTGCCAGGGCATAAATGATGTCATAGCGGTCCATATCCGCTGCTGTGAAACGCCTGGCGCGCTGGTCGCAGATCTCAATTCCATTTAACCGGGCTACTTTCTGTGAAAGCTTGTGTGGCGGCTCACCGGTATGGTAACTGTTGGTGCCCGCGCTGTCAACCTCCCAGTCCAGCCCCGCTTGTTCAACCTTGTGCCTCAGGATACCCTCTGCCAGCGGGCTGCGGCAGATGTTCCCGAGACAGACCATCAGGATTCTCATGCGCGCAAAGGTAATCGTTCAGGTTATGTTAAAACACCCGCAGGGCCAACTATCATTCTGTGGATTCTTCAACGATCGGCATCTAAATGGGGAAGAACTTAAATAAACGGGGGAAAACATGGAATTTAATCTTCAAATAATCCGATTAAAGGAGAAATTCAATAAATTGCCCATCCTGAAATCAAGCGGTATGGTAGAGGAATATGAACGGAAAAGACGGAAACAGGTAGCTGGTATGCGGGCGATCCTCGACTACGGGATCGGTTTCGCTATTATCGTGTTTGGCCTGTTCCTTTTCACCCGCAACATGTTCCAGCTTGAGTTCAATGAAACCTTTCCTCCGAATTCACTCGACAAGCTCTTTGGCGGGCTCTGCGTGTTGTACGGGAGCTGGCGCGTTTACAGGGGCTATAAAAAGAATTATTTCAAATAAACGCATCTCCTTGAACAGTCGTTTGCTGAAAACATTTTTGATTACAGGGATCGTGGCATTGTTGATGGTTTCGTGCAAGTCGTACCAGCAGCAGGATGAAGAGAGGATTGAAACCCCGGTGAGGGGGCGCATCAACATCAGCGCCGATGAATCGTTTAAACCGGTAATAGACGCACAGATCCAGGTCTTTGAAGCGAATAACCGCTTTGCGCAGGTTAACGTAGTGTACAAACCCGAAGCGGAATGCCTGAAGGATTTCGGCAACGACAGCATCCGGATGGTGATCACCACCCGGCACTATACAAAAAGCGAAGAGCGGTTTATTATCGATTCCATGAAAGCTTCGCCCAGCTGGAATATTGTGGCAAGGGATGCCATAGCCGTAATTGTGCATCCCTCTTCACCCGATTCGCTCTTTACCATGCCCGAACTGAAAGAAATCCTTAACGGTACGTCAAAAAAGGCCCTGGTGCCGGTATTTGACGGGGTGCAGGCAACCAGTACGGTACGTTATATCGTCGATTCAGTACTGCAGGGACAACCGCTCTCAAAAACAGCAATGGCAGCCAGGAGCAGCCAGGAAGTGATAGACTTTGTGTCGAGGACGCCCAATGCAGTGGGTTTCATAGGTGTTAGCTGGATAGGTAACAATGAGGACCCAGAGCAGGTGAGTTTTTTGAAAAAAGTTAAAGTTGCGCTGGTCGGGAGTATCACAGAACCAGGGTCCTTTGTTTTACCTGTGCAGGCAAATATTTACGAGAAAAGGTACCCTATGGTACGTGATTTGGTATATGTGCTGAAAGAGCAGGTCCACCTTGGTCTCGGATACGGATTTGCCAAATTTTTAGAAGACCGGACCGGGCAGTTGATATTCAAAAGGGCTTATCTTGCCCCAGCCCAGGAAAACTTCATTCTCCGGTCAGTTCAGGTAAAGGAATAGTTAGTGTGATTATATATTTTTTGCGAACCTCTAAAAAGTAGATTTAAACCATGAAGAAATTTTCTATTGCATTAATAACGGGGTTGTTATTTGCTTCCGTGGTTCAGGCCCAGTCTATACAGGAAGGGATAAATGACCTTTATGCAGAGCGTTATAAAAGCGCGAAGGCAACTTTTGAGAAATTGTTGGCTTCGAATCCTAACAACATCGATGCTACTTACTGGCTGGGCCAGACGTATCTCGAACAGGAAGATGTGGCAGGTGCAAAAGCCCTGTACGAAAAAGCTTTACTCGCAAGTGCAAACGCACCACTGGTAATTGTTGGAATGGGTCAGGTTGAACTGGCACAGAACAAGGTGAGCGAAGCACGCCAGCGTTTTGAAGCGGCTATCACCATGACACGTGGAAAGAAAGGGGATGATCCGGCAATACTGAATGCAGTTGGCCGCGCCATCACTGAAGTATACAACGATAAAACCAAGATGGGTGATATCAACTATGCGGTACAGCAACTCGAACTTGCTTCACAGCAGAAGAAAGTGGACAACGCATTACTCGCTGATATTTACCTGAATCTTGGTAATGCATACCGCAAAGCCAAACCGGGTGAAGGTGGCGGACAGGCTTTCCAGGCCTACAATTCGGCGCTTGCAGCCAATGCAAACTTTGCCGTTGCTTCGCATCGCCTGGCCAAACTTTTCGAAAGCCAGAAGAACACCGAAATGTTTGAAAAATACCTGAACGAGGCGATCACCAAGGATGCCCGTTTTGCACCTGCCTATTATGATCTTTACTACACAGCCAAAGACCTGGGCACTGCAGAAGGGTATGCAAAAAAATACATTGAAAGTTCGGATGCAGATCCTCAGAACGATTACCTGCGTGTGCAGACACTCTGGAAAAAAGGATCATTTGATGAAGCTATTGCAGGTGCAAAGAATATCATCGCACAGGCAGGTGCTGCAACAAAGGCAAGGACCTATAAACTGATCGCCGACGCATACGTGCAGAAAAAAGATACACCGGCAGCGAAACCATTTATCGATGATTATTTTGCGAAAGCAAAACCGGAAGAGGTAGTTGCACTGGACTATAAACTGAAAGCGGATATCTATTCCACCATACCTGGCCAGGAAGACGCACTGTTTACTATTTACCAGGATGGCGTAAAGGCCGATACAGTTCTTGCCAATAAAGTGGAACTCCTGAAACAGGGTGCTGCGTTCTTCAAGAACAAGGGCCAGCGTGAAAGGGAAGGTGACCTGCTGCAGATGCTGGTGAACCTGAAGCCGAAACCCACTATCAACGAAATGTTTGATGTAGGCCGTGCTTACTACTTTGGTGGCGCATATGCCAAGTCATATGCGGCATTTGACAGCTTCCAGCTGAAATATCCGGATGAAATTTATGGATACGAGTGGAAGTTCAATAATGCAAAAGCGATTGATACCACCAAGCGCGACAGTATTGCTGTTCCAATGGCAGAAAGCCTGCTGGCCTTTGCCGGGAAAGATACCGCGAAGTACAAAAAGCAATACCTCACCGCGGCACTGTACCTGGTGGACTATTGGGCAAACTACGGTAAAGACGGTGCCAAGGCAACTGAATACATCGATAAGGCCCTCATCATGGACCCGACAAACGAAAGCTACAAGAGCGTGAAAAAGCAGCTGGAGAAGTCGGCCGGACAGGCCCCGAAATCGTCTAACCAGAC
>SDZZ01000262.1 GCA_004173255.1 Chitinophagaceae bacterium
TCGTGTTCTTCCGTATACCGTTGGGATGTGAGTGCCAGGTTTGCCTAGGGCATCAGTATCTGCAATAGCCCCCCAGTACCACGGGACAACAGATCTCGAAAGAGTCAAGCGGGTGAAGGGGTGAAATCACGAGCAGTCTCACCGCTTCCGGCTCGGCTCGACTAGACTTGAACTCACCTCCAAATCCTGTTTCTCCTTCCTCAAATCCTCTACCTCCTTTTCTAACCCCCCCATCCTCTCTCCCAGCTCAGCGACGTATTCCACTGCTCGCCTTAATTGTGCCCCTTTACCAGCTTTGGCGAGTTCTTCCCCGGAAAAATCAATCAGCTGGTAAACAAGCTGCTGATCTTCCACAAATGATATGGGTAGTAGCGGATTTGCACCTGCACCGATTTCAACGATACTGCGCACCTGGTAATTCTTCACCACGGAAATCACCAGCTCTTTAAATTCTTCCCATGCAGGGTAGGCATCCCGGTATTCGATCTTCATTCAGGATCTTGAGGTTTGTTCCGGCAAAAATAATGGATTGCTTATGATTGACTACGATCGATCCTGTTTGCCGTTTCCTGGCTGTCTTAAGAGACGGGGAAGCGTTGCGGCCGCCATTTTCGTGCAAGAAGGATTATGAAAGTAGCGGCCCAAAAAAAAGGCTCCCATTAAAGGAGCCGGAAGCTTTTGAGGTTACATAAACTAATTTTTGTAAACTATCGCCAGTCTTGGTCTCTTTGTGGGATCGTCATTTCGTGCACTGGCAAACACGATGGTGTTTGTCGGTGTTTCTGTTTTCAGTTTCAGGCATACTCCAGCTGTTTTATCAGGAGTCTGAGCTTTAATAGCTTTGATCAGAGGGGTAATATCAATGTCGGTCACATTGTAGTTGTACTGCACTGTTGTGCCAGGTACGGTTACCTGATCTTCGGTTACAGTGGCAGGCTGTGAATTCCAGGTCAGGGTTGACTGGTTCCAGTTTTCTGTTACCCGCTGGATGTAGAATGTGTTATCACCCAGGTTCCCTTGAGGGATGGTGAAATAGGAAGACATACCAAACAATGACAATTTAGCCGAGACAATTTCAGCATCTGACGGAATCTCGCTGAGGTTGAAAGAAAGATAAGCCCTCGACTTGATAGTAGCCCCACCGCCGTTTGAGGTAGCTAATGGAAGTTCCTGCGTTACATTTGGGTTGTTGTAGTTCACGGCACTGGCCCACGCAGGGTCCATGTCGTTCCAGTTAACATAAGTGGACTGGCCTTCCGTTGGCCCGAGCTGATAATTTACTGTTTTTTCGGTCTTGTCGGAATCATGGTTTTTTTTGCAGGAGAAGGTTAAAAACGCAAAGGCGCTTAATAAGATAAGGTTTCTTTTCATGTAAAAAATTTGGTGGTTGTTTGAGAGGACAAAATATAACAAACTGTCGCTAAATGAAACTTTTGGTTTAAAAATCTGCACCATTATAACGTTTTGTTCCGTTATTTCTTTTGTGGCATATGAAAAATACATTATTTGTATTTTTATTACCACCCATTCCGGGTTTTCGTTTCGCGTCTTCCAACCAGAAAGCAGGTCAGCTCCAGTCAAACGTCACCTCCCGGTTGTTCAGCTTCCACCTCGCCGGTACCTGCGTATTCATCCAGTCGAGCGGTTCGCCGAGGGGTTGTGGTTTCGCGGCCTGCAGGAAGGCAACTTTCACAGCATCCTTTTGTACCTGACCCAT
Organism: Chitinophagaceae bacterium; assembly: GCA_004173255.1. Classification (GTDB taxonomy): domain Bacteria; phylum Bacteroidota; class Bacteroidia; order Chitinophagales; family Chitinophagaceae; genus JBEVJC01. The sequence continues at coordinate 1,718 of SDZZ01000262.1, forward strand.
CGCTTCTGGCTGTGCAGAAATAAACAAGGGCGCCCCGCTTTCGGCAAGCAACTGGAGCCACTGTTTATTCCTTGACCATGCAATATCGGTGGTCAGTCCCACGCAGTCACCATCTGCCGCATAAAAAGCATCGTGCTGCGGCAGGCGGAAGGCTAATGTGTTGACACCGAATTTACGCGTGCGTTCCCATTCCTTACCGCTTGTGTCGTCGCCAATCCGGCACAGTTCAAAAATCCCTGCGCTGAGGTGACTCATGGTATTACATCCGATCAGGTAGATGTTGTCACCCGCGGCTTCCCGGATGGCCCGGTATAATTGCAGCATAATCTCTGCATTGGTAATGCTGTTGTTATGATAACTCCATCCCGGTGCGGTAAAGCTGTCTTTCATCTGCATTCCCCAGCGTCCTGCAATGTCATAGGTGGAGAAATCATGTTTGACCATTTCATATCCCCATCTTTTATAAAAGTCAAAATTGCGTTTGACGCGTGCCAGGTTTTCGGGAATGGTTGGATCAAGGGTCGGATACTTCGGGTCATCACGACCGGGAATCCTCGGAGCCAAGAGGTTTGATTTTTCATCATGCTTTGCGCATAATGGCCGCATCCAGAGACCAGGCCGCATACCCGCTTTCTTTATTTCATCGGCCATGCGTTTCATGTCGCCAAACTTTTCATTGGGCCTGGAGAAATCATCGTTCCATCCGCCATCACCTGGCAACAGCGGTGAATAGGTCGCCCATCCCGCATCAATCACGGAAAAGGGTTTATTGCTGTGGTCAGTCACCAGTTCACCCATCATCATCGTTGTTTTCCTGATGAGCTCAAATGAATTATTCCCGTACGCGAAATACCAGTCGTTGATACCATACACCGGTTGTTTGGGGAGCCTCGGTTTGTCACACATCATTTTGCAGAAACGCTGGTCGGCCTGGAAAGCATTTTCCCCGTCGTTCCCTTTCATGGTGATTATATCAGCAGTGTGTAACGAACGCTGGCCAAGCTGAACGCCATTGCCACCCGAATGCGTATCCATCGTCAATTCAAGGAAACCATCGCTGAGCTGCCAGTAACAGATACTGTTGCATCCGGTCTTCACGCCAAAGCACGCAACATTGCTGCCATCATCAATGACCAGGTACCATGGATTTTTTACTCCTTCTGGTTTTGTTTTCCAGGCAAGATCACCGTATGATCGTTCCCACTGGTCACCGAGAAATTTACTGCCATCTTTAAAGCCATGCTTCCAGCGCAGCCGCACACCCTGTAATGCAAGGGTGGGGGATTGAACAAACACCGATTTCGTACCGGCATTGTCCCGCAGGTTTACGACAAGATCCCTGTATGAAAAACTTGCGGAGCCCGATGATTCAAGTTTCATCCATTGGTTACCCGTCTGTGCCCATACCTCATCGGGCTCGTTCATCCGCTTGCCACCAGCTTGGCCTGCAACAGTCAGCCTGCCTAACATCAGCGCTGCGGCGGTGCCGGCGGAAAGGCGGATAAATTGTTTCCTTTGCATTGCAATCGTGTTTATATGTTTTTAATGCGCTGCCGCCAGTGAATCCCTTGGCAGGTTGAAGGCCGGTCCTCAACGCTTACTAGCTAAATCGTGGTAGCTGTAAGCCTTGAGACTTGCCTCTTAATTACTGAAATGTAAGGATTTAAATAACAACACCGATACCCCCGGTCCATTGTTTCCCTACAGTGTTTACCCTTAACATTCGTTTCATCCCGATCATCTTACTGGGAAAATATTTTTTCAACATTGAAATAGATGCATTGTCAGATTCTTAATTTATTTATTATCAGTTCCTTAATTATCTGTACGATCATTTTCATCCCATAAGCGCGACAGACAAAATCCAAAGTAAACGTTAAAAACTTTTTGCTAAAACGTTTTTTCAAATTATTTTCATCAACGCTTCGAGGATTGCATCTATTACACACCTAAAACTTGTCGACATGAAAAAGATCTATTACTCCAGTCTTGTGCCTGACCGGCACGTGCTGACCAGGGCAGTACCTGCAATTGTTCCCCAACATTTACCTGGTTGTCCTTTTCCGTTTTCTACAGCATCCACCCCCACCACGGACCGCTGATTTTTCCAATCCACCTTCGCCACCTCCACTTTACCTGACAGGCTGATACATGAACTGACCCGGGCAACGTATGCGCGGTAAGCAGCAATGCTTCGCCATACGCGAAACTGCCGGCGTGTTCGTGCACGAATTACTGTGCGCTCAACAATTTTTACTGTATTCATTAATCAACGCTTGTTTATGAAGAAACATTTTTCGACTGCTACAGCATGCATGGTTGCGTGGCTGTTCCTGCTTGTGCCCTTCAGTGGGTTTTCACAGGCAAAGACTGTTACCGGAAAAGTCACAAAGACCGGTACCAGTGAAGCAATTCCATTTGCATCGGTCAACATTAAGGGAAGCTCGACGGGTACGACTACTGATGCAAACGGAACTTATTCAATCAATGTGCCCTCACCTTCCACCGTCCTTGTGTTCAGTTTCATTGGCATGGCTTCACAGGAAGTAACTGTAGGCGAACAATCAACCATTGACATCACATTAAAGCAGGCTGCTGCCGACCTCAGTGAAGTAGTGGTAATCGGGTATGGATCGGTGCAGCGAAAAGACCTTACGGGAGCGGTTTCCACGGTCCGCAGTAAAGATTTCCTCCAGGGCGCGATGAACAACCCGTTGCAACTGATCGATGGCAAGGTGGCCGGGGTAACAATTTCCAATCCGGCTATTGCCGATCCTAACCGGTCGGCCGATGTGCAGATTCGTGGTGCTGCTTCTGTTGAAGCGGGTAACGGTCCGCTCATTGTAATCGACGGTATGCCGGGTGGCGACCTGCGTAACGTTGCCCAGCAGGATATTGAATCCATCACGGTCCTGAAAGACGCGTCATCTGCCGCCATCTACGGATCACGTGGTGCCAACGGCGTGGTACTGGTAACCACCAAACGCGGCCGGTCGGGCGATGTAACCGTCACCTATGACAGCTACATTGAAAAAGACTTCGTAGCCAACAAACCGGATATCCTTTCGGCGGACGAATTCCTGGAGAAGGGACGCGATGGGGACTTTGGTGCACGTACCAACTGGTACGACGAACTGATCCGGAAAGACAATTTCGGGCAGAACCATTTTGTATCACTGTCGGGCGGAACGGCCAATACCATCTTCCGTATCTCGGGTAACTATCGTACCAAGAGCGGGATCGACATTGCTTCCGACCGCAGGGAGTATGGCTTCCGCGCCAACTTCCTGCAACGGGCGCTGAATGGTTTCCTCGAATTCGGTGGTAACGTATCGTATCGTTTGGCAAAAGAGGAATTCACCAACTATGGTGCTTTCCAGCAGGCGGTCAAACTGAACCCGACCGTTCCTGTAATGGATCCCAATAACCCGAACCGCTTCAATACCCTGCAGGGATATGATACCTACAACCCGGTTCAGGACCTGCTTGCAAGGGAGAACGGGGCCGACCATGAATATTCAATCGTCGATTTCAACATCCGGCTCAACCTGATGAAAAACCTGAATACCGAATTGAAGATTGCAAGGCAGGGGCACGACCGCCTCGCCCGTGAGTACTACACCTCGCGTGCAGCTGAATCGATCAACAACAGCCGCACGGGCCGTGCAAGGCTACAGGATGAAAAATGGCAGGATTACACCCTCGAATGGCTGGGTAACTATTCACAGGTCTTTGGTAAACATGACCTGAAAGTAGTGGGCGGTTATTCCTACCAGGAATTCAACAACCAGGGCTTCTGGGCAGAAAATATGAATTTCCCATCCGATGCATTCGGTTACAATAACCTGGATGCCGGTGCATGGAACCTGATTGAAGGTCGCCTTGGCATGGACTCCTGGAAGAGCCGTGAAAAAACGATCGCATTCCTCGGACGTGCTACCTACAACTATGACAACACCTACTTCCTGACTGCATCCGTGCGTCATGAAGGCAACACCAAGTTTGGCCAGAACAACAAATGGGGAACATTCCCCGCTGTGTCCGCAGCATGGCGTGTATCCAGACTTGCCGCACTGCAGGGCAGCAGTTTTGTCAACGACCTCAAACTGCGCGTTTCGTATGGTGAAACAGGCCGTTCGGGTTTCCCACGTTATACTTCCCTGTCCCGCTACCAGGGTTATGGCCGATACCAGAACGATGATGGTGTATGGATCCAGGTATATGGACCGGCCAACAACTTTAACGCAAACCTTCGTTGGGAAAAAGCAATCTCGTACAATATCGGGATCGACTTTGCCCTGATGAACAACCGTATTACCGGTAGTCTTGACCTGTTCAACCGTAAGAGTACCGACCTGCTGTCCAACTATGATGTGCCGGTTGGTTCCTATGTGCAGGAACAGATTTTCGCCAACGTGGGTACCACCTCAGCCAAGGGCATAGAACTGCAGGTGAACTGGGATGCGGTTAAAACGCGCGACTTCAGCTACAGCACCAACATCACGGCATCATATATCAAATCCAAACTGGTGACGTGGTCCAACGATGAATACCAGGCTGGTTTCCGCGAACTGCAGGACCTGCCTTCACCAGGTAACCCCGGCCGTGCCTATCGCCTGGAAGAAGACGTGGAAATCGGAAGCTTCTACGGATTCCTGTACGCAGGCGTCGATGATAACGGGAATATCCTGATCTGGAA
>SDZZ01000784.1 GCA_004173255.1 Chitinophagaceae bacterium
CATGGCCGTTTATCGCGGTAGGGCAAAAAATGTCGATGCACCTTGAGGGGTCCAACAATCTGGATCTACCTGCCTGGCAAGAGTATGAAATTACCAGCACGGGAACTCAAAGCACCAAGGTTCCCCTTAGCTATCTAGAAGGGTTAGCGGACGCCTCAACATTGAGGCTGGTGCTCGAAGTGTCTCTTGATGGAGGGCCGACGCGACAAGTGTTTCCGGCAAGGAGTTACACGGTCACGGCCAAGCCCGCCGAAGTGCCCCCTGTTATCACTTCACTCACGGACGCAGCAGGCAGACACATCGCTAACGGCACCGAAACTAACTCAACGTATGGAAATCTTGGAGGGACGGGGTCGCCAGACACTCAAGTTCAGCTATTTTACAACGGAGCTTTCTATCAGGATATGGCAGTCGATGCAGGTGGGACATGGAGGGGGCGCTGGGAGCTATCCCAGAGCAGATCCTACACATTTGTTGCACGAAATTCGAATGGGTCACTGACATCGAATAGTTGGTCATTCACTATCATCGATCCATGGTCAGATCACAGAATTGACTTCTCTCAATCAGGCTCGCTTGGAGTATGGATACCCGGAGCTGCATATACACAATGCAGACTAGTTGCGGGACAAGGACTAAGAAATGATACAACTAGCGCATCCGGTCACGCTGGCGTGATCATCTATGCTAACTTTGAATTTAAACAAGGCAAAACGTACGAGTTCGGTTTCACCGCAAAAAACAATGACACTAGCACCTGGATACAGCCCGAGCTTTCGGTAAATATCGGCAACTTGGAGCTTAACCGTGAAAAGCTGCAAACTGCTAACTGGAAAACCATTAGCGCCACATTCACTGCGCAAAGCAGTCAACATCAACAGCTTTCCATCAAAAGTTGGTGGGATAAAGGAGGAGGAATCGGCAATACCCCTGAAGGCGGAAATGATTACACGATCCATGACATCTACGTAATCGAAATTTAGAGATAAAGGGGTCTGATTTATTTAAACCAGGGACAGATTAATTTACGGTGAAGCGTGTAAATAAATCAGTCCCCTGCCCGCACCGCACTAATGACACCCACCTTGCAAGGAGCAAAAGAAAATGAAGAACGCCATCCTGACCGCCGAGCAAAAAGACAAATTGACAGCGGCAATTAAACAGGCGCTTGACGGCACTTTATCCATTAACGCAGCACTCTACCCTCGTCCTAAGGTCGAGCCTGCAGACGCATTCAACGTGCTTGATCCCAACAAGAACAACGCTGTCGATAACACCTATATTGTCATTGATAATATTCCCGCCACCTATCTGGTCAGTTTTTACTGGAACGA
>SDZZ01000263.1 GCA_004173255.1 Chitinophagaceae bacterium
CACAGCGCCATCGCCCCCAAAGCGTGATCATGCGACAAATGCACATGCACGACATCAAGGCTGTCGGGGCGCAGAAGACGCCTCAGGGCCCTATAATCGGCCCAATGCTGCATCAGGCTTCCATGGGTCGATATAGAAATTACCTGCCTTGCAGTACAAGCCCCGGTCGGTGAATTGAATTAATTGTTCTGCCATGATGGAGCAATTAATATATCAGTTTTCATGCCTGAATGTGGTGGCAGCGACGAAACTCAAACATCACAGCCCGTCTGAACCAGCTCGGCCGCGGATGTTCTACAGTTGGAGTTACTCTTTTTTGCCTCGCTGCTTAGGCCGGTCTTGTGATATTTGAGTTTCGTCTTCTCACAGCAGGCAGGGCATGAAGCTGTCCTGTAATAGCCCTCGTGGCAGTGTACTTTCCTTGACCGGGCTTGCGTAGCAAGGCCGATCACCCTAACGAACCTATAAAAAGCGTTTCATAAATTTTAGGTGGGTGTTGGGAATAACAGAAGAAACAATCCAACACCGCAGCGCAGGCACTAGCAGCGAGGCAAAAAGCAGTATCCCCAACTCTAGTAAAAACGAGCCGAGCTGGTATAGCCGGAGCGCGATGTTGGTTGTTTCGCACTACTAAAACAGCTAAAATCTAATAAACCGCTTTAATCAACCCATCCTGCCACTTGAGGAAATACAGCTTCTTATTTTCAAAGTAATCCAGCGTTTCCGTCCGTTTGTTGATGACAGGCTGTACATCATAATCGGTAAACACGCGGTGTTGCTTATTGCCCAGGTTGGAGGCGAGATCCTGCTTGTACTGGGCAAGCAGTTTGGCATATTTCCAGGTTACCTCGTAACCACGGAACACCATATCGCTCGGGCGGGAGAACATAAATGTATTGAAGTAATTCGTGATCGACAGGCTGACCTTGTCCGTCTTACTGTTATAGAAGGGAGTACTGTAAATGATCTCCGGTCCCTTGAACTCGGGCCTTGAAAATTCACGGATCCCGTCCCAGGTGGGCATGCCCATAATCGTCAGGGGATAACGTTTAGAAATGGACGCCAGCTGTGCACTCAGGCGTTTACCAAAATTCATATCAAGGCTGCCGGCAATACAAAGACTTTTTTTATTGGAATCAAGTTGTGCACGCAGCTGGTACACCGTGAAGCTGTCGGCCAGTTCCACGTATTTTAATTTCAATGGAGCCTGCGTGGTGCTCTTCGCATATTCATCAAACAGGTTCTTTACCAGGTCATCCGACGCACCCTTCCTCCGGAACACCACAATGGGTGCGGTGGAATAATATTTCTGTGCATACTGGTAGATCCCTTCACACTGTGTTTTCAACGTTGGATTGAGCAAGACAAAATACGGATTGGAGGTCGTGCCCGCATCGTTGGGCACGGTGGCATTAATTACCGGGATATTATTTTTTAACCCGAATTCAGCAAAACTGCGCACCTCGTTACCACTGCAGTGGGCTATCACCAGGTCCATATCGGCCATAGCCGGTTTGGCCAGGATCTGCTGCAGGTTCTCTGAAGCGGACCTTGTATCGTAAATATATATTTCCAGTTCCGCCCCTTCCATGTTCAATGAATCAATTGCCAGCTGCGCCCCCTCATAAAACTCAAGGCCCGGATTGATAAACTTCGGAAACGTATTCTTTGTGTAACGGTAACTGTTGCTTCCGTCGAAGGCAGAGTCAAGATAGAGCGGTGCAAACAGGGCGATCTTTTGTTTCTGTGCCGAAACCTGCGCAGCAGAAGCTGTCAGCAGGCATAGCAATACAAAAAGGTACCTGCAATTGCGAAAGGACTGTTGGATGTTTCTGTGCATATAAAAGCTTATTCCCATTCAATAGTTGCCGGAGGCTTGCTGCTGATATCATACACCACGCGGTTGATGCCACGTACGTTATTGATGATCTCGTTGGATACATCAGCAAGGAAACCGTAAGGAAGATGCGCCCAGTCGGCCGTCATTCCATCCACGCTGGTCACGGCCCTCAGGGCAACCGTAAACTCATACGTCCGTTCATCTCCCATTACCCCCACACTTTTTACCGGAAGCAAGATGGCTCCGGCCTGCCATACCGTTGCATAGAGGTTGTGTTCTTTCAGCAAACGGGTATAAATATGATCTGCTTTCTGCAGCAGTTCCACCTTTTCGGCCGTTATTTCCCCCAGGATCCGGATGGCCAGACCCGGGCCCGGGAACGGATGCCTTTCGATCATATCTGCCGGGATGCCGAGTTCACGTCCAACCTTGCGAACCTCGTCCTTGAAAAGTGAGCGGAGCGGCTCAACAAGACCAAGATGCATCTTTTCGGGCAGACCTCCTACATTGTGGTGTGATTTGATCGTTACGGATGGACCGTGAACCGATACACTTTCAATTACATCGGGATAAATGGTGCCCTGTCCAAGCAGCTCGACCCCCTGGATCAATGCCGCTTCTTCCTGGAAAATGTCGATAAACAATCCACCAATGACTTTCCGTTTTGCTTCAGGGTCTGTTTTCCCGGCCAGCTGGTCATAAAACCGCTGTTTCGCATCGATACCTTTTACATTGAGGCCGATCTTGGCGTAGGTGTCGAGCACCGACTGGAATTCATCCTGGCGCAGTACGCCATTGTCTACAAAAATCCCGTAAAGATTATCGCCAATGGCGCGATGGATCAGGGTTGCAGCAACTGTTGAGTCAACCCCGCCGCTCAACGCCATCACAACCTTGCGGTCGCCCACCCTGTCCTTGATGGCCTGTACGGTATCGGTAATAAAATGCGCGGGCGTCCAGTCCTGCTGGCACCCGCAGATATTCACCAGGAAGTTGGTGATGATTTTTTTTCCTTCGAGCGAATGGTATACTTCGGGGTGAAACTGCACCCCATAAAGTGCTTTGCTGGTATTGTCGGGTGTTTTGCGGAAAGCCGCTACGGGTATGCTTTCCGTGTTGGCCAGTAATTCGAAGCCAGCCGGCAATTCCTTCACGGTATCACTGTGGCTCATCCAGACCTGGCTATGGGCCGATACATCTTTCAGCAATGCACCGGGTTCGAAAATCTGCAACAGGGCGCGGCCATATTCCCGTTTGTTACTTTTGGCAACCAGGCCGCCGTATTTTTTTGCCGTCAGCTGGGCGCCGTAGCAGACCCCCAGGACCGGCACATTTTCAATAAAAGTGGGAATGTCGACATCTGGTGCGTTTTCATCGTTTACCGAAAACGGTGATCCGGATAAAATGATCCCCTTGAGGCCGGGTTCAAAGGGCACCTCCCGCTGGAAAGGAAGAATTTCACAATAAACATTTGCTTCACGTACAGCCCTGGCTATCAGTTGAGTATATTGCGAGCCAAAATCAAGAATGATGATCTTTTCGGTCATAGTGCTGCGAAGGTAAAAAACTGTTTTCAGTAAAAGGAAGTGGATTTTGGTGTAACCCGGACAGATTGCCGGTAGTCTAATGAATAAATAATGATATTTTTAAATCACAACCAGATAATATGAAACGCTATTTTTTCATCGGCCTCGTTTCCCTGACACTTTTTTCTTCCTGCCGCATGATGTCGGGCCGCTCCGTCCGTGGCGACGGGAATGTTACCAGCCAGACCCGCAACTTCCGCGACTTTGATGGGGTGGACGTAAGTGGTGCCCTCGATGTCTATATTTCGACCGACAGCACCTACAGCGTAAAAGTGGAAGCAGACCAGAACCTGCAGGAGTTTATCGAGGTATATATAGATAACCATACCCTCCGGATCAAAAACGCGAATAACACCAATATTGATCCCAGCAAACCAATCAGGATCTATGTAACTGCCCCCGACCTGAACGGTCTCGGCGCATCTGGTGCCAGCAGCATTTTTGGTACCGGCCGCATCACCTCACCCGCCGATATCGATATTGACCTCAGCGGTGCAAGCAAAATCAAAGCGGACCTGAAGGCGCCGAAAGTCAGCATTCACATGAGCGGTGCCTGCTCGGGCGAACTGACCGGTGAAACCAAAGACCTGGATATTGAAGGCAGCGGTGCCAGCGACCTGAAGGCATTTGGCCTGCTGGCCGAAAACGTGGACATCGACCTCAGTGGTGCCGGATCGGTGGATGTGTATTCGAGCGTTAAACTGATGGCAGGAACCAGCGGTGCCGGAACGATCCGGTATAAAGGTGCCGGTGCCGTGAGCACTGATATCAGCGGCGCTGGTTCGGTGAAAAAAGTGGATTAAGCCCGTCATCCCGAAGGATTGTTATCCCGAAGGATTGACATCCTGAAAGGATCTCATACCTGAAGAATCTCTCCCGAAAGGATCTAATCCAGAAAGGATCTCATCCCGAAGAATTGTCATCCTGGAAGGATCTCATCTTGAAAGGATCATCCCGACACGAACTACCCACTATAAGGTATTGGAAGGTCTGCTGATTTAGCAGACCTTCCGTTTTACCAAAACCAACTCCATGACTTCACGCCGCCAATTCCTCCGCGAAAGCGCGATGGCCACCGGGGGACTACTGCTGGCCTCCTCCTCATTCGGGAATATCTTCCTTCCGAAAAAGCCTTTCGTTATAATTATCGGTGCGGGCTTCGCAGGATTATCAGCCGCCTGTTACCTGCGAAAGAAGAACATCAACTTCGTCATCCTTGAATCGCGGAACCGGATCAGCGGTCGTGTATTTTCCCATACCATTGACGAACAGGAAAAGCTGGTGGTGGAAATGGGAGCCGAATGGGTAGGCAATTCCCACAAGCGGGTGCAGGATCTCTGTAACAATTACGGACTGGCCCTCGATAATAACCAGTTCAATACCCATCTTATTTATAAGGATAAATATTATCGTAGCGGTGACTGGGATTACAGCGAGGACTGGAACGCAAAGTTCAAAGCAATCATCGATCATTATCCAAAACTTACCGATGCGGAAAAGAAACGCATAGATAAAACAGACTGGTGGCGGTTTCTGGTGGATCATGGTTGCGAAGGGCGGGATCTTGATATCCGTGAACTGCTTGACAGTACTGACTTTGGTGAGAGCATCCGGTCAGTCTCAGCCTTTGCAGCGCTCGCCGAATATGCTGAAAGCAGCGAGAAAAATGAAATGGATTTGAAGATCAGCGGTGGCAATATGCAACTGGCCCGGAAGATGGCGGAAGAAATCGGGATGGATAAAATCAACCTCGAACACCGGGTGGAAAAAATTGTACAACGGCCTGGTGGAACGGTGAAAGTGATTTGTACAAACGGCAAGGAGTTTACTGGCGACAAAATTATCTGCACCGCTCCCGCATTTGCAGTCAGCAAAATAAAATGGGACCCGGTCCTGCCGGCTGACCAGGTGCAGGCTCTCAATGAACTGCAGTATGCGCGCATCAATAAAAACCCGTTGCTGTTCCGCGAGCGGTTCTGGAAGGATGAAAGTTTTGACATGATCACCGATCAGTCGCCACATTATTTTTACCATGCGACTAAAAACCAGGCTTCAGCAAAAGGTGCACTTATTTCTTATACTATTGGCGAAAAAGCCGGTGTTGTTGCGAATCAATCCGACGACTGGAAAAAGGAAATGATCAGCCAGACCCTTTCACCTCACTTCGGTGATGTGAAATCGTTGCTGGAAAAACAAACCAACTATTATTGGGGTAACGATGAAATTTCCCATGGTGCTTATGCCATTTACGGAAAGGGCCAGTGGTTCCGCGTTCAGCCAATCCTGAAACGATCTTTCATGCACACGCATTTCGCGGGCGAGCACCTGGCCGACTGGCAGGGTTTTATGGAAGGGGCGATTAATACGGGTGAGGATGCCGCGGCGAAAATTTAAGGAATGAATCTACACTTGTGTATCCCAACGCATTTTAACAGCTGATAAACTTTAAGATGAAGTTCGAACAAATAATTGCCGGTTTGTTTTTTGTGGCGTTGTTGACTAGCTGTGACAACAAAGTTTCTGGATCCCGACAAAATACGAAACCATCAATCGCAGAAATTCCAGATTCCGTGGCTGGGTTTGTGCCGGCTGCTGAAAGAACCGATTCAACTCTGGCTCTGACGGAGTCCGATTCGACGTATTGCAGGATCTATTGTTTTTGTTTTACGGCGGTGGAAAGTTTTGGTAAGGGTCCCATGGAAATGTCACTTTGTCTTACTCCCAGCGCATTAACACTTCAGGAAGTTTTACATAAGGATAATTTGATGGTCGATATCAGGGATGGAGCAAAAGTCAAAAAGATCGGATCAATATTTACTAACTATAAGCGATCTGCTGAACGTAAACCAGCCTTCGCATCCCACTTTATCGTATTATTGAAATTAAGGGGACAGCCGGTTGATACATTTCAATATGTGTCGGCCAGGACGATGTTGTATAATCAATCATTTGCTGTAAGCTATCCATATTCGGTATTAGGG
>SDZZ01000009.1 GCA_004173255.1 Chitinophagaceae bacterium
TACAATGTCGGTAGTCACCATGTTGATCACTACTTCGGGTATCTCCATCACATTTTCCAGGCTGTGTTTAATGCTGTTGTCCCGTACCCGACGCGAAGGTGAAAAAATCACAATCGGTGGGTTGCAGGAAAAAAGGTTAAAGAAACTGAAGGGGCTCAGGTTTACTTCGCCCTTTTTATTGATGGTTGAGGCAAAGCAGACCGGCCGGGGTGCCACCACATGTTGCAGGTAATATTGTTTTTCAGCCGGGCTGAGAGATGCGAGGTCAATCTGCATACAATTATTTTATGGTGCGGGAATGCATCGCACACGACCAATTATTTTTTACCCGCAAGTATGCTCCAGTCGGTTTCTTCGGCGACCATGGTATTGCTGAGTATACCAAGTGAGGCGATTTCCATTTCCACCACATCGCCCGGCTGCAACCACTGCTCGGTATAGGCAGCATCGTTCAGTTTACCGGTGCCATTCAATTCAAGAAAACATCCGGTACCTACCGTACCGCTTCCGATTACATCGCCGGGAAAAAGATCAACCCCGTAAGAGGCGCGTTCAATGATTTCGGCAAAGGTCCAGTCCATGTCGCCAAGGTTGCCTGCACTGACCTGTTTGCCATTTACACGGCAGGTCATGGCCAGGTTCCAGCTTTTACCGGTGTGCGAAGGTTTGGCGGGTATTTCGAAATCTGCCAGCTCATCGAGGGTAACCAGCCAGGGTCCGGTCGCGGTAGCAAAGTCTTTGCCCTTGGCTGGTCCCAGGTTCAGTTTCATTTCCTCCATCTGCAGTGTGCGCGCGCTGAGGTCATTCATGATCATGATGCCGGCGATATATTCATCCGCATTTTCTGCCCGGATATTGCGGCCGAGCCGGCCGATTACGATTGCTGCCTCCAGTTCAAAATCCAGTTTGTCAAAATGGTCGGGCATGCAGCGCACCTCACCGGGTCCCTGTATGCTGTGATGGTTGGTGAAATAAAAGATCGGGTATTGGTCAAACTCGGGGATCATCTCCACTTTACGGTTTCGCCTGGCCGCAGCCACATGCTGGCGGAAAGCATACCCGTCGCGGCAACTGGTGGGGAAGGGCACCGGTGCCAGCAGCTGCAGGTTTTCAACAGGGATACCGCTCGAACTGGTCCGGCTTCCATCGCGAAGCATGAGTTCGCCAGCCTGTGCAACGGGAAAATATTCATCCCAGTAGTTGAGGAAGAACTGCATGGTATCGGGCAATTCGGGATGCAGTACGTGCATATCATATACCAGTCCGTTGACCAGTACCCCCAGTTGTTCACGCTCTTCCCGGATATAGGTGATCAGTTTCATATGTGCCTGTTTGTCCCGCAAGTTAAAGAAATGATCAGGCGGAACATCCCCTTCGTTCGTATCTTTTAGGGATGAAAACCGTGGTGACAGCGATCATTTATTTTTTTTGCCTGAGCAATATGGAAGCACAACCCGACAACAGCCAGTGGCTGGATAAATTTATCCGTTCCAGGGCCAGTCCGCAACTGGCGGCCATCCTCAACCAGCCCGATACGTTCCGGTACCAGCTGATCTATACGAAGATTGACCGGGACAAAAACAACCAGCCCACCTTTAAAAATTTTTCGCTCAATGTGGATGCCGGCAGGTATTTTAACCCCGCCTCTACGGTAAAAATGCCCGTTGCGCTTGTGGCAATGGAGAAGCTGGAAACCTTGAAGGGCAAGGGGGTCGGACTGCAAACCAGCATGCTGACCGACTCAGCTCATGAAGGACAGGTGCAGGTATGGACCGACAGTTCTGCCAGCACTGGCCTTCCCTCTATTGGAAATTATATCCGTAAAATTTTTATAGTCAGCGATAATGAAGCGTATAACCGCTTGTATGAATTTGTGGGACAGGAACCGCTTAACCAACGCCTGCATGAGATGGGTTATACGGATGTGCGGATCACGCGCAGGTTTACCCGGATGACCGAAGAAGGCAACCGGCTGACCAACCCGATGCGGTTTGTGGACCAGCAGGGTACGGTTATTTACTCCCAGCCTGCCGCCCGCAGCAATTTTGCATTTGATTTCAGCAGGCAGCAGTTGCTGGGACAGGCACATTATGACCGTGACGGTAACCTGTTGCAGCAGCCGATGGATTTTACCAGGCATAATAATATTTCGCTGGCTGACCTGCAGCAAATGCTGCAGTCAGTCCTGTTCCCTGCGTCGGTGCCGGAGAAGCAACGATTCCGGATTTCCGAACCCAACCGGCAATGGCTGCTCCGGGCCATGTCGGAACTGCCTTACGAAAGCCGTTCACCCCGGTTCGACACCAGCGAATTCTTTCCATCCTACACCAAATTCTTTTTCTTCCGGGATGGCAAACAGCCGGTACCGGCACAATTAAGGTCGTTTAACAAGGCAGGATGGAGTTACGGTTTCCTGACCGATATCGCCTATGTCATCGATACAGCTGCGGGTATTGAGTTTATGCTTTCCGCCAGTATTTACGTTAATAAAGACGGCATACTGAATGATGATAAATACGAATATGAAGAAACCGGGTACGCGTTTTTCCGGGAAATCGGGGAAATGATCTACCGGTACGAACTGGAACGAAGGCGGAAATACCGGCCCGACCTGTCCCCGTTCATCTTAACGTATGACTAAAAAAGAATTTTATAAATTTGCAGGATGCAATTCGAAAAAATCCATAATAAGGGCCAGGCGCGCCTGTTCAAAAGCGACTACCTGGAAATGCTGACCAAGACCCACCCACTGGTCATCTGGGGTATGTACCTGCCGGTGATTATCTATATGCTGTATTACGGCAACACGGGGCTTGACTATCCACTGTCGCGCGTACTGCTTACCTTTTTTGCGGGGATGTTTTTCTGGACTTTCTTCGAGTACATTGCCCACCGCTTTATCTTCCACCTGATCAGCGAAAAGGAAAGCCTGCAGAAGTTTGCCTATACACTGCATGGTAATCACCATCACTACCCGAGAGACAAACAACGTCTGTTTATGCCTCCCGTGCCCAGTGTGGTGCTGTCGTCCGCCATCTTCGGGCTCATGTACCTGATCATGCGGAGTAATACCTTTATGTTCTTTCCCGGTTTCATCCTGGGTTACCTGATGTATGGAACCATGCACTACGCTATCCATGCCTGGAACCCGCCCTTCAAATGGATGAAAGGGCTCTGGAGGAACCACCACCTTCACCATTACAAAAATGAGCATAATGGTTTTGGTGTAAGCTCCACCATCTGGGACCATGTATTCGGCACCATGTTCGACCTGAAAAAAGAAAAGGATGACAAGGAGAAAATCAGGGAACTGATGTTTGAGAAGAAAAAATAATTACCAGCGATCGTCTTCACTGATCGTATTGATATCATCCCGCCGGCTTTCCCGGCGGGATTTTATTTTTTCGACCTGCCGTTCAATGACCAGTCCGGCAATCACTGCCGCTGCGTCGGCAGCATTCGCCTCAGCAAGCCGCTGGCGCAGTTTCGGCTCCGATACATCGAGCCGGTACAGGATGGCGATCAGTTTGTTGAAATCGTGCACCAGCAACTGATTGATGGAGATCTGCAGCTGCTGCATCCATTCCGCATGATCGTTTACCAGTACAATGTCCAGTTGCCTCGCTGCCGACCGGATAGCCTCCTCATTCTCCATAAGCGGGATTTAATTAAAAGTTAAAGGGGTACGAAGGATTCCGTATTACGAAATAAATCGTACATTAGCCGCGAACCGCAACCACAAATTATGACTCGCTTATTTGTTTCCCTGTTTTTCTGCATTTTTTTCCCAACGCTCGTGTTTTCCCAGGCAACCGTAAAAGGCCGCATCATCGATTCACTTTCAAAGCAGCCATTGGGGTTTGCAACTGTTACCGTGTTCATGGCCAGGGACACTGTTTTGCAAAACTACCGGATCAGCGCCCCGGAGGGCGATTTTAAGGTACCGGGCCTGCCCACGGGGCGGGACCTGCGTTTGCTGGTGTCCTTCACCGGGTACCGCGTACACCGGCAGGAGTTTCGCATCAGTGAAGGGGAAAGCAGTTTTGACATTGGCACCATTTCGCTGGTGGCCGATGCCACTTCGCTGGATGAGGTGCTGGTGGTTGCCGAACGCCCGCCGGTCGTTGTGCGTCGTGATACCATTGAATTCAATGCGGCCTCCTTTAAAACATTGCCAAATGCACTGGTCGAAGACCTGCTGAAGAAGTTGCCCGGCGTACAGGTTGACCGCGACGGGAATATCATGGTCAATGGTAAACCCGTTAACCGCATCCAGGTAGATGGTAAAACATTTTTCGGTGATGATCCCAAAATGGCCACCCGCAACCTGCCGGCCAACGTAATTGACAAAGTACAGGTGACAGATGATAAGGATGAGCTGGCGCGCAACGGCGACGATAACATGAACAATGTGGGCAAGGTGATCAATATCACATTGAAGAAAGGAATCAAAAAAGGGTGGTTTGGAAAAGTATATGGTGGCGGTGGCACCGACGAGAGGTACGAAGCGGGTGGTATTGCCAATATTTATCGCGATACACTGCAGGTGAGTGTACTCGGATATATGAACAACCTCAACAAAGCCGGGTTCAGCTTCAGCGAACTGATGCAGTCGGGCGGTTTCGAACGCAGCCGCAGCAACAGTTCCAGCAGCAGTACCAGTATCTGGAATTACGGGGCCGGTGGCAACGGCATCCAGATCAATGGCATCAGTTTCGGTGGCATGCAGGGCCAGGGTGGCGTGAGTACCAGTAAGGGCGCGGGGTTCAACCTGAACCATTCACCCAGTAGCAAACGGTCATTTTTCCTGCAGTATTTTTTTGGCAATGTGATCGTTGACCGGCGGACCGATACCGACCTGCAGCAGTTTAAAGACGATACCGTAGTAACCACCAGCACCAGGCTGAAAGGCAGGATCAATTCGGACGGACATAATATCGGGCTTGGCGCCAGGCTGAAACCCGATTCGCTGACCAATATCCTGCTGAATGCATCCTACACCATTGGCCTGTCCGACGACGGACGGCTCAGCAACATCGGCAGTGTCAACAACCAGCTGGGGCAGCTGAGTGATGGACTGATCACCCAGATGAATGCATCAAAAACTTATTTCTATCGTCACTCGGCAACCATTACCCGTTTGTCAAAAAAGAAAGCCGGGCGCCGTTACACGTTCTCCCACAACCTTGACAT
Organism: Chitinophagaceae bacterium; assembly: GCA_004173255.1. Classification (GTDB taxonomy): domain Bacteria; phylum Bacteroidota; class Bacteroidia; order Chitinophagales; family Chitinophagaceae; genus JBEVJC01. The sequence continues at coordinate 5,194 of SDZZ01000009.1, forward strand.
GAATAACCGGTACAATGACTACAGCACTGAAACGGAACAACGTTTTTATTACCCATTTGGGTACGACAGTGTAGCCGCCCAGCTTCGCGTGGAAAAAATCCCGCGCACGGATGCCAATATCGGTTTCAACTTCAGTAATCCGTTTACCAAAAAAATCACCCTGCGCACGATGGCGCGGTACGAACTCGGATTACTGAGGAATGCCATCAGCACGTACGACCAGACGCAGGGCCAGGGTTACGATGATCTTATTGGGTCACTCAGCAGCAAAATCAAACGGGTAAGCCATCGTGGGTTTGTTTCTGCCGGACTCGAGTTCAAACTAAAAGAATTCCTGGTCACACCATCAGCACGGGTGCTGTACCAGGAGGTAGACAATAAACTCCTTTCACTCACATCGCCGATTCACCAGCAACAAACCAACCTGCTGCCCGGCCTGCAGGTACAGTATAAAACGTCGAACATTTATTACAGCCAGGATATATCATTGCCGGCGTACACGTTCCTGATTCCGGTGACCGACAATACGAATCCCTACTTTATAGTGCAGGGTAACCCCGACCTGCTGCCTACCAAACGACACAACCTTGGTATCAATTACCAGTACAACAACACCCGGAAGAGTTTCAATGCCAGTGTGTACTCCAGTGCTGCACTGGTGAGTAATGATGTGGTGCAGAGTATTACGGTGGATGATAAAGGGGTGCAGACAGTAAGGCCAATCAATGCAGATGGCGGCCGTTCTGTTTATTTAAATTTTAATGTAAATAAACAATACAAGAACAGCCAGAAACTGACCTTCTCCTGGAATGCCGGGGGTAACTATAACTATTCGAGAAGCAGGCTGGTGTACAATAATGAAAGCAGCTGGCAGTCCACCTTCTACCTGAACAACTGGGTGGGTGGTTCGGTCAACTGGAATGATATCATTGAATTCAATCCAAGTTTCAGTACCGGCCATAACTTTACCCGCTATACCAATCCGGCATTTCCCAAACTTAAAATCCTGACCAGCTACCTCGACAATGAACTGGTAGTGCGCTGGCCAAAACATATCATCTGGGAAACCCAGCTCAACGTGAGTTATAACAACAGCGTACCTGCCGGGCTGCCCAAACAGATCGTGCGATGGAACGGCGCGGTCAACATCACGTTCGGTAAAACAGAAGCATCGGTATTCAAGCTGAGCATGTTTGATATACTTGACCGCAACCAGGGCATATCCGTAAACGCCAGCCGCAACTTCCTCACCAGTTCGGAAACCAATGTGCTGCAGCAATACGTGATGGGCACATTTACCTACAATGTGCGTCCGAACGGGGTGAAGAAAAAAGTAGGTGGAAGGGAGCGGTTTAATATTTTTTAAACGCTGACGCGGAGGTCGCAATTCATCATCCGAATTTTTCAATCACGCCCAACCCAAAAAGCGCGAGGTCATATTTGACCGGATCGTTTTTATCCAGTTTACGGAGGGCTGCGGTAAGTTCCTCTGCCGCCTGCCAGTCGGTCTGTGGCCTGGATAAAAGTTTCAGTTGTCTTGCTACCCGGGCAACGTGAAGATCGACGGGGCAAATCAGTGTTGCCGGCGAAATATTTTTCCAGATGCCGAGGTCAACCCCTTTATGGTCATTGCGCACCATCCATCGCAGAAACATGTTCAGCCGCTTGCAGGTGGAGTTCCTGGCGGGTGTGGAAATGTGTTTCCTTGTGCGGGCGGGCGAATCTTCCAGTGAAAAGAAATAGTTATGGAATCCGGCCAGCATGTCCCGGATTGTTTTTCCGTGCATGGTGAATGCCGATTCCAGGCTTTCGTGGCTGGAGTAGTGCAGTTTGAAGAACTCAATAAAGTACAGCAGGTCGGTCGGATTGAAGGTCCGGTGTTTGAAACTAAGCAGGCTGCGAAGGTCATCATCGCTGTGGTTGAGGCAGAAGTTATAGGGACTCATCTGCATCAGCTGCATCAGTTCGGCAGACTTGCGGATGATCATTGGCCGGTTGCCCCACGAAAAAATGGCGGCGAAAAACCCGGCAATTTCCTGATCCTGTTTCAACGTAAACAGGTGCGGGATGCTCACCGGATCGGTAGTGACAAAAGAGGGATGGTTGTAACGGGTTACCGCTTCATCGAGGAAACCTTTCAGTGATGGGGAAGCCATTGGCAAATTTACCCAAATAAAAGCCGGTCGGGCTACTGGCCTGACCGGCTTGAATATATCTGGAGTCGATGTTAGTTATTGTCTGCTATACAACCCTGTCGCCGCGAATCAGGCGAAGAAGGATAGCGATGATTGCGATTACGAGCAGGATATGGATAACCCCTCCCACCGAAAAATAGAAAAAGCCGAGGGCCCAGCCGATGATCAGGATTATTGCAATTAAGTAGAGCATAGTTGGTGTTTTAAGAATGATAAAAAAAAGTACTATACACCGTGAAATCGAATACAATGCCAAAGCGGCCGGATGTTTAAAACCTTGTTTACCAATTCCGGTACTCCCCTGTTTACTGCCTTAAACAGAAAACTCAGGGGAGGAAACGCCCCACCACAGCCCGTTGCACCATCCCCATCTGGTGTCTAGCCGATTGCCTTCTCCAGGTCTTCAATCAGGTCTTCCACATCTTCGATGCCTACGCTGAGTCGAATGAGTGAATCCTTCAGTCCGTTTTTAATCCTTTCCTGCGCTGGTATGGAGGCATGGGTCATGGAGGCGGGATGATTGATCAGCGACTCCACGCCGCCGAGGCTTTCAGCCAGGGCAAACAGCCTGGTGGAAGAGAGTACGCGTTTCAATTCGGCAGGGCTTTCATCTTTCAGTTCAAAGCTGATCATACCACCGAAGTCGCGCATCTGTTGTTTTGCAACGGTGTAACCCGGATGGTCTTCAAAACCCGGCCAGTACACTTTTGCAACCTTTGGATGGTTGCGCAGCCATTGCGCAATACCTGCACCATTAATACAATGTTGTTTCATGCGAACATGCAGGGTTTTAATACCGCGCAAAACCAGGAAACAGTCCATCGGTCCGGGTACGGCACCACAACTTTTCTGGATAAAATACAATTGTTCCCGCAGTGCCGGGTCATTCATAACCAGTGCGCCCTGGATCACATCACTATGACCGCCCAGGTATTTGGTAGAGGAATGCATGACCAGGTCGGCCCCGAGATCGAGTGGATTTTGCAGGTAAGGTGATGCGAAGGTGTTGTCGACACAAAGAATGGTCTTTGCCTTTTTAGAGATCGCAGCCACTGCAGCGATGTCCGTAATGTTCATGAGCGGGTTGGTCGGTGTTTCCAGCCAGATCAGTTTTGTTGCCGGTGTGATTGCTTTTTCAATGTTGGATGGGTTGGTGGTATCGACGTAGATAAACCGGATCCCAAACTTTTCAAAGATTTTGGTGAACAGGCGATAGGTACCACCATACATATCATTCGCAGCAATTACTTCATCGCCTGGCGCCAGCAGTTTGATCACGGCATCCGTTGCTGCCACACCGCTGCTGAACGCAAGACCGAATTTTCCGTTTTCAATAACAGCAAGCGCATCTTCCAATGCCTTCCTGGTTGGGTTCTGGCTTCGTGCATATTCAAATCCTTTGTTTACACCCGGTGCTTCCTGCACATACGTGGAGGTCTGGTAGATCGGTGTCATGATTGCACCGGTTGAAGGATCCGGTTCAGTGCCGGCATGTATAAGTCTGGTACCTATTTTCATTGTATAAAAATTAAAAGGTGAGATAACTGGAAGGCAAAGATCGGGATGATTTTCTGGAAAAGCCTATTCAAAAGGTTAAGGCTGCAGGGGCCACGGCGGTGAGGCAATCGGGTGGCATGGAGTGCTGGTCAACCCGTTTCAGGTAAATAGTGTAGCTGCTGAAAGATAACGCCAGTCGAAGTTTTCCGGTTCGTACGCGGCTTTGTCTTTTATTGCCCGGTCAAGTGTGGAAGGATGCAGCACGTTTTCTTTTACCAGTATCTCCCTGGCATGACGGATCATGTCTTTTACCCTTGGATCCGCCATCCACGTTTTCTGTGGCGGTTCAAACCCGGTTTTATCCCTTCGCCAGCTGATTTCTTTTGGTAAGCGGCTGTCGGCTGACTGCCGGAGGATCCATTTGGTCCACCCCTGGCGGATTTTATACTCTGACGGCAGACGGAAGATAAACTCAACCAGGTCGTGGTTCAGGTACGGCAACCGGACTTCGCGGCCGAATGCCATGGAGTTCCGGTCGGCGTATCGAAGCAGTTCTTCCAGTCCGTGCACGCAGGTATTGAAATGGAGGTATCCGTTAAGGCTATGCATTTCGGGAGTGGTGTAATACGCTTCCCGGCTTTGCAGGCGAATGAATTCCGGGTGGAGGTCTTCCTGTTGAAGGGCATGGAGCAGGTACTGCCGTTCGAGCACTACCGACGCAAGATCGGGAAACAGGGAGGCAATAATATTTTTTACACCGAACGACTCGGTAATTCCCTTTTCCCTTGCGGCGGCCAGTTCACCACTGCGGCCAAGTTTCCTTTTCTGGAAAAGTTCCTGCCAGTACCATTTATAGTATTTATGATACCCTGCAAGGGTTTCATCAGCTCCCTGTCCGTCGAGTAAAACACGGATGTTTTCCTGACCGGCTTTTTCAAAAACCTTGTATTGGGCAAATGCACTGGCCGATGATACAGGCTCTTCCTGGTGATGTGTAAAGCGTTGCCAGCCATCCACCAGGTCATCGGCTGTAACCTGCACCAGGTGCTGGTTCAGCGAGAACTGGCTGGCCACCTGTTTCGACCATTCGGTTTCATCCTTATCGAATCCGGGAAACACAGCGGTGAATGCCTGGTGACTGTTGCTCGCATAACCGATTTCGTGGATCAATGCGCTGATCATGGAGCTGTCGAGCCCGCCGCTAAGTGATGTGCCGGTGGGCACATCGCTGCGAAGACGACGACGTACCGATGCGCTCAGCAGGTGATTAAATTTTTCGAATGCTTCTTTTTCAGGGATCTGTTTCAGTTGTTCATCCGGGTCCAGCTCCCAGTACTGATCAGTTTCAAGTTCGTTGGTCGACGGTTTATAGTACAGCCATGACGCGGCGGGCAGTTTGAAAATATCTTCGAAGAAAGTTTCTTCCGGCCTCATGGGGTTGCCGGTATAACCGATGGTGAGGAAGTTGAACAGCATTTTCAGGTTGGGCTGCATGCTGGTGCCGGCGGCATGGATGGCTTTCATTTCCGATGCAAAAATCAAACGTCCATTTGCATGCTGGTAGAAAAATGGCTTTTCACCAAAACGGTCGCGGGCTGCAAACAATTCTTTTTCGGTGTCGTCCCAGATAGCAAATGCAAACATGCCGTCAAAATGGTCCACACACTCTTCTTCCCAGAAAGCATACGCAGCAAGGATTACTTCGGTGTCGGAATTAGTCCTGAAAACAAATCCTTCATTTTGCAGCTGCAGCCTTAATTCGATATAGTTATACAGTTCTCCGTTGTAAGTGATGGTGTACCGGTCGATAAAGGTCATTGGCTGTGCAGATGTTTCAACCGGGTCAATAATGGCCAGGCGATTATGGCCCAGCAGCACGTGGCCTTCGCCATCGGTCCAGCTGGCCATACCATCGGGCCCGCGGTGGGCAAGCGCGTTGGTCATCTGTTGCAGGTGTGCTTTCCCCAAAACCGGGGCTGACTGAACAATACCGCTGATTCCACACATATTGTAAATATCGAAATAAATAAGCACAAGGCAGGAGCTGCGTGCCGGAATACAGGCGGGGAGCCGGTTAACTCGGCCAATCTACCACCATTGAAGCAGCAGTGCGTTGTGAACCAAGACAGGTCAGAACGTGAACGGCAGTTTGCCGATTACATCATCCCATGCAATGCTGAGGTCGCAACCGCTGGCTGTTTGCTGGAACTCCATTGTAAAATACTCTTGCGAAGGGTGGCCGGTGCTGATGGGAATTTCGAACCGGTGTACATCCAGCGAGCTATCCTGCTTAAGGCCCCATGTGTCCACATTTGAATTCAGTACAATGGTCCACTTGCCCGGTTGTGGCACGCAGTAAAGGTTGTAACGGCCTGTCCGAACCTTGTTGCCCAGTATAGACACTTCCTTATAAAGATCAAGCTCGGTTGCTTCATTGGCACCGAGCCTCCATGGCTCGCCGTGCTTCAGTATATCGGGGAAAAGGCGGCGGCTGCCAAGGTGGGGGCGGCTGTAAATGACGCGGGCAACGGGTGGCGGGATGGAATGATTAGCCATTTTCAGCTTGGGATAGTCCACCGGGAAGTAGGCCATATCCATGGGTGAAATATCGACGCCTGCAAAGTTGCTGACCGGCTTGTCCGGATTGTTTACCACGATTGAATCGGGTCGCAATGGTGTTTCCCGTTCCTCGCGGGGTTCGTTGGTACAGGCAAATAAAACAGCGGACAACAGGAGAACTGACGAAGCGATTATTAAACGCATAGGCGGGAACTGTTATGGGTTGAACGGCAAAGCCACTTTTATATTATCCCAGGCGATTACGAGTTGCGGAATACCTTTTTCCTTGTCAAAGGTCATGGCCAGGTTTTCCACTGGCATATCGAGCTTCTGTACCGGTACTTCGGTGCGCAGTACGTCTTTTGCCTGGTTGTATTTGAATGATCCCCAAATATCAGTTTCTTTATTGAGAATAATGGTCCAGGTCTTTTCATTTACGATGGCATAAACCGTGTAACGTCCTTTCGCGATCTTTTTACCGGCAATGGTCACCGGTTTATAAAATTCCAGTTCCGTTGCCTCATTGGCACCCATCCTCCACAGTTTGCCAAATTCAACCAGTTCGCCAAAAATGGGACGGCCTTCTTTTTTCGGCCGGCTGTACACCACCCGCGCCACGCAGGGTTCACTCGCCTTGTCCTGTACTTTCAGTACCGGGTAGTCGACCGGGTAGTAACTCATATCCAGCGGCGACTTGTCTACTGCCGGTAACGCCGGTTGTACGGAGGTGAGCGCAGATTGTGCATTGACCAGCTGGGTCATGGCAGCAAACACAATGGAAACAAGGAGTATTTTATTATTCATCATAAGTGCAAAAATAAAAAGGTCAACCGGCAATCGATTTCAGGATGCAAATTTCTTTCCGTTAGTTGGTTCAGGCGCGGATCTTTCTGAATTCCGTGCTCGAAAATTCTTTCAAGGAAGGCCAGAACGCATGGTAAAAGCTTTGCAAGGCCAGATAATTTTTTTCAAACAGGTCCGCCGCGGGCTGGCTATCGGTCATGAAGGCCGATCGCTGTACCAGTCCACGGAAGCTCCGGTACATACCCTGGTGGGTGGAATAACCCAGCAACCAGTTGTCGCGTTTCATGTAGGGAAACATGCCGGCAAAGGGAAGGGGCATCAGGTCGGTATGACTATCGAGACTCGCATATACCTGTTGTGAAAAAGTGAAAAGTGACTGGTCCGGGAATTCGGCAGCGTCAGTTGCCAGGAAGTGATCGAAGGCAATATCTACGAAAGCTCCGCTGTAAAGGCGGTATACCGGGTGGAAAATTTTTTTTGCCTCAATGGTTACCGGGTGTGCATCGGTGAAACTGTCGATCTGGCGATGCAGCATGATACCCTGTTGTACAACGGGCGGGTAATCAAATTTCCTCCGTCCTTTTACATAGTCACTGATCATCTGACCCAGCAGTATCTCCGGCTCATGGAAAGAAAGGACAGCATGCGCCAGCAAATTCATGATCGCCGTTTGGGTGAATGATAAAATACAGGTAGATAACGCAGGGCGGGTGCTTACATTGTTGCCTTCACGATCCAGTCGGTTATTTTCTTCAATGCCACGGGTGAAAAAGTTTCTTCCAGTTCGCTGTATTCAGCGACTGTACAGCGGGTGCAGGTCTGGAAGAGGTGGTTCAGTCCCGGCAGTATTTCCGTTTCAAAATGCCTGTTGCCGCCTTTTTCCAGGGCATCCCGGATGCCTTTCATGTTGGATGCCGGCAGTACCTGTACGTCTTTGTCGCCGTTCAGTGCGAGCACTTTCATTTTCATCTTTTCCAGGAAGGGAGCCGGATCATACGCCATAAAGTACCTGAACCATGGATTCCGCGCCACTGCGGCCAATGTCCTGAACATCGAGAGCCTGGCCATGGGGGAACCCAGTTGAAGTTCACGTAATGCCGCCGTGTCGGCCGTTGCTGCCCAGTTTTCCATATACTCGCGTGCCGAGCGGACTGCGGTGGCCGAGTCGGTACCGGTTGTGAGGGTTTTCATCAGCACCCTGTAAAAAGGCGCGTATACAGCGATGGCCGAATCGCCTACCCCCGAACTGCGCAGTATGGCCGAACTCTGCTCGGTCATCAACTGGCTGATAGGCACGCCCGGTGCGGCCAGCAGTACAACAAAACGGAGGTCGTTGCGGCCGGCGGCTACGATGGGCGCAATCATGCCACCCTCACTGTGGCCGACCAGGCCCAGGGCGGATTTCTTTATTTCCGGACGGGTGAGCAGGAAATCGAGGCTGGCAGACACGTCCGCTGCAAAGTCCTGGCTGGTTGAACGGGAAAAGTCGCCGGTCGATTTACCCTTTCCCCGGTCATCTACCCGCAGAACCGCTACACCCTTGCGCGCCAGCTGGTCGGCCAGCACGGCGAACGGGCGGTGTCCCATCAATTCATAGTTGCGGTCCTGCTGGCCACTGCCGGTTATCAGCACAACGGCGGGAAACGGACCCTTGCCGGGAGGTATGCTCAAGGTAGCGCCATAGTCAAGCCCCGTGGTTTTACTGCTGAAAACCAGGTCCTCCGACCGGTAAGGGAATGGCGGCATGGGTTCCTGCGGGCGCCGCGGGCTTTCGTCATTAACTGAGCGGGTAAGCCGCAAAGGAATGGGTGCCCCCTGCGTAAAAGTGCCATCGATGACCGTGTCACCTTCCAGTTTGCCCGCAAATGCCGCGCGCAGCTTCCTCATTTCTATATGGATGCCGGTACTGTTAATATAGGTGGTGTCACATTTAAGCCCGCGGGCATTCTGGTCGGGGCTATCGGCCGTGCTGACCAGTGTGCCAGGGCTGGACTCAGTGATATGGAAAATGATGCGGAGACCTGGTCCGATATCGAGGCGTCCTTTCCAGCTGCCCGTGTAACCCTGCGCATAAGTGGTACAGGCAACCATCAATAACAGGAGAAACGAACTGATTCGAAGCATAATGTAAAAACGTATGGTGAAAAGATGATCCCGAAGTTACCTGAAAGGGATTCCCTTTTGATAAAACAGGTGATCATGATGCAAAAGAAAAACTTTTTTCAAAAAATTTATTAGGGAGTTTTTTGTCCGGAAACGTGCACCAACATTACGAACGGTAACTAATAATTATGGCCGGTCAATTTTCTGACGCTTCGTTAAGGCTGTTTAACAACGGGTTCCGTTAGTCACAATTGCCTTGCAGCAGGCTGTAACAAAAAATACTTTTGCTACGTCATATTAACCGAAAGACGAAAAAATAACCAAAATCATAAAAACACAAATCATGAAAAAGTTAATCTTAACCATCGCAATCGCTGTAGCCAGCCTTGTTTCCTTCGCAGCAGACGCAGAAGTAAACCTTGTAGTATTAAAATCATTCCAGCAGGAATTCAACGGCGCTAAAGATGTGCAGTGGACTTCAGCCGGCGGCAACTACAAAGCTTCCTTTGTTTTCAACAACCAGTATGTATTTGCCTTCTTCACCGCAACCGGTGAGCTGATGGGTGTAACCAGGAACATCACTTCGCTTGAGTTACCTGTTCGCCTTCAGTCATCGCTCAAGAAAGATTACAGCCAGTACTGGATCAGCAACCTGTTTGAAATAAGCAATGCTGATGGTACACATTACTATATCACGCTTGAAAGCGCTGATTCAAAAGTGATACTCAATTCAGACAATGCTGATTGGAAATTATATAAAAAAGCCTCTAAGATCTGATCGTAAGATCATCTCAGTAAACGTTTTTGGTGTGTGGTAAAAACAACTCCCCTGCTTTCTTTCTAGTTAGCGGGGTTTTTTTTTGCGCAAAACTGTAATTTTGCCCCTCTTACCGTATGGTCTCGCCTTTTTGCGATAGGAAAGCGGTTTTGCAAAATTTAATAAGATGAACAAAGGTCCCGTTTCAAAATTCGTAGAACACCACTACCGTCACTTCAATGCTGCTGCACTGGTCGACGCTGCCAAAGGATATGAAACCCACCTGCTCGAAGGTGGTAAAATGCTGGTATCGCTTGCGGGTGCCATGAGTACTGCCGAGCTGGGAATTTCGCTTGCCGAAATGATCCGCCAGGATAAAATTGCGATCATCAGCTGTACAGGTGCCAACCTTGAAGAGGATGTAATGAACCTGGTTGCCCATTCACATTATAAAAGGGTACCGAATTACCGTGACCTTACCGCACAGGATGAATGGGACCTGCTGGAAAACCATTACAACCGGGTTACCGACACCTGCATCCCGGAAGAAGAGGCGTTCCGCCGGTTGCAGAAACACCTGGTAAAACAATGGAAAGATGCGGAAGAGAAGGGTGAACGCTATTTCCCCCATGAGTTTTTATACAGGACGGTATTGAGCGGTGAGCTGGAGCAGTATTATGAGATCGATCCGAAAGACAGCTGGATCGTTGCTGCCGCGAAAAAAAATATTCCCATTGTAGTACCAGGCTGGGAAGACAGTACCACCGGTAACATCTTTGCCAGTTATGTGATCAAGGGCGAACTGAAAGCAAGCACGGTGAAAAGCGGAATTGAATACATGGTGTGGCTGACTGAATGGTATCGCGCCAACTCATCGGGTAAGGGTGTTGGATTTTTCCAGGTGGGCGGCGGTATTGCCGGGGATTTTCCGATCTGTGTGGTACCGATGATGTACCAGGACCTGGAGTGGCATGATGTTCCGTTCTGGAGTTATTTCTGCCAGATCAGCGACAGTACTACTTCTTACGGTTCTTACTCCGGTGCGGTTCCCAATGAAAAAATTACCTGGGGTAAGCTGGACATCCACACACCAAAATATATTGTGGAAAGTGATGCCACCATTGTGGTGCCACTGATTTTTGCGTGGATCCTTGGCTGGTAGCCAGGCACACCTGTGAAACCAACAGGAGAAAAATAAGAAAAAGAATGGCTGCCCCGGAAGGCAGCCATTCTTTTTTATTGTTTCATTGATCAGCGTGTTGTTACCAGGTCAGAATCTTGATTTCATTCCTTCCTGCAGGGCCTTTGCATCCTTGATTGGACGGATCAGGTTAACGAAGATCACCACCTTGAAAATTATTCCGCTGAACAGTGCTTTTGCCACACCGGTGCCGCCGTCGGCCATTCCATTAACCACTATGGTCAGGCCGATATAGGCCACGAATGCAATAATACCGGTGATCAGCGCGGTGTAGGGTTTCTTTTTTGTCCAGAGACCAAGCCCTACAAATATAGCTGCCACGAAAAAGGCAAAAATCGTGATAGCCGGATCAAATTCCCCGAGCGTGCGATACATGCTGACCAGTTCCCAGAAGAGAATAAGTCCGGCCGTCCAGAATAAAGCATTCCTTGCTTTTTTCACAGCTAGTTCATAGCCTTCCATTTCAATCTGGCGAAGCTGGTTCATCTGGTCGGCGATCACGTCGGGTGATTCCTGTGGTTGTTGTTCTTCTGTCATTTGGCGGTGTTTGCCACAAAATAATAAAGGCAGTCCACAAATGGTACTGCCTTTAATAATTTTACTGTGTTACCGTTTAAAATCCTTTCGGCTTGTCCAGTTTGAGGTCCCTTTTCAGCATCTGGTCGCGGTTGGCCATTTCCCAGGCGGTATAAAATACCAGTTGTCCGCGTTTGGCCATCAGTTTATAGTTGATTTTGTCGGGTGTGTCGGTTGGCTTGTGGTAGTCGGCATGCACACCGTTGAAATAGAAAATAACCGGTACGCCTTTTTCAGCAAAATTGTAATGGTCACTGCGGTAGTAAAAACGATTCTGGTCATTCGGATCGTTGTACTTCCTGTCAAGGTTCATCTTCGTGTATTTTTTATTCACCATTTCGGTGATGGGGGTAAGGTCGGTGCTCAGTTTGTCGTCCCCGATAATGTATACATAGTTCGTTGAATCCTTTTCCTTCAGGTAGTCTACACCAATGCGTCCGATCATATCGATGTTCAGGTCGACCGTCGTTTTATCGAGCGGGTATACCGGATGGTTGGAATAGTATTCAGAGCCCCAGAGTCCTTTTTCTTCACCGCTTACGGTCATGAAAACGATGGTACGGCGTGGTCCTTTGCCTGCCGCCTTTGCCTTTGCAAAAGCTTCGGAAAGTTCAAGGATACCGGTGGTTCCGCTTCCGTCATCATCCGCCCCGTAATAGATAGTTCCATCGGGTCGTTTACCCACGTGGTCGTAGTGGGAGGTGATAAATACATACTCATCTTTTTTATCGGTGCCTTCGATCATGCCCATTACGTTGGAGGCAGAATCGGTGATGGTTTTGGTAAAAAACCCGAGGTCGATATTGGCTTTGTAGGTTTTTGCGGCAACCGGTGAAGTCTTCATGTTATCGAGGATCTTTTCACCGTCCTTACCCATGATGGCAGCAGCCACGTTCTGCGAAACGGTGAATGTCTGCGGGTACACCGCATCTGTATAACCATGGATGCTGTTATTTCCGTTGGCCCCGGCGAATGTTTTGCGGGGGTAGTTGGAGTAAACAAACAGTACGGCTGCTGCACCTTTTGCCTGTGCGTTGCCGAGTTTTCCGAAGGCGTTGGCTGGTGAGTTAAACCCGGTACCGGCTTTGTATCCGGCCGGGGCACCTTCAAGAAGCAGGACCAGCTTGCCTTTTACGTCAAGGTCTTTGTAGGCATCATTCAGCGAGTCAACAATTCCATATCCGGCAAAAACCACTTCCGAGAAACGGTAGGCCGAGGTATGGTTCACGTTCGTATTTGGCTGGAAGTCGGTGCTCAGCTGGTAAGCAGTACCATTTACTTTTAACCAGGTATCGGTCATCGAGTCACGGTAGATCGGGTAGTACTGGCGGTAGCTGCCGTTATTGCCGGGCAGCAGTCCGAGTGATTTGAAATGGTTCTCAATGTAGGAGGCGGCTTTTTCAAGACCGGGCGATGGTGTGTCGCGACCTTCCATCTCTTTTGAGGCAATAATATAAAGATGCTTTGACATGTCTTCCGCTGTTATCGTTTTTGCGAAAGACGAAGGGTTGTTCTTCTGGGCAGACGCCAATGTACAGGCACCCAGGAGTACTGGTAAAAAGATTCTTCTCATGTGTATTTTTTTGGAGGCTCAAACTTATGCGAAAATATTGAGGCCGGTCGTAAGATGTGATGAGTGGTCATTGACCTAGCTCCACACTTCCGGTTCCTTTTTCGCCTGCGATTTATTTACCCTTGATGCCACCAGGATACTTGCTTCAAACAGCAGGTACAACGGGATGGTTACAATGGTCAGGCTGAATGGATCCGTCGACGGCGTAATGATAGCCGCAGCAATGATGATGATCACAAAGGCGTGGCGGCGGTATTTCCGGAGGAATTTTGCCGTTACGATATTGATCTTGGCCAGCAGCATTACCAGCAGTGGCATCTGGAACAGCAGTCCGATCCCCACGGTGGTATAGATCAGGTTCTCCATATAATCGGAGAACGTAGGCATGATCTCGATGCGTGCACTCATTTTATAATTGAAATAAAAGTTGACCATGAACGGGGTCAGGATGAAGTAGCCGAAAGCGACACCAGCAAAGAAAAGCATGGATACCCAGAAGATGACGCCCCGTGTGCCTTTGCGCTCTTTGTCCGACAGGGCCGGACTTACAAAACGCCAGAACTCCCAGAAGATATACGGGAATGCGAGGATGAAACCACCGATAAAGGCTACGGTAAATGAAGCAATGAACTGGCCGGTCATGGAAGTTTCGATCAGCCTTGCGGTAACGGGCGGAAAACAAAGCGCGTCACCAATCCCGATTTTTTGTCCCACCTGGCAAAGCCATTTCGCCGATACGAAATTGGCGTCCATTGGTCCCAGCAGGATCTGGTCCACCACATAATCGGAATAAATAAAAATGACAATTGCGCAGACCACAACGGCGATTACCATGCGGATCAGGTGCCAGCGTAATTCTTCCAGGTGGTCGATAAACGACATTTCAGCCGGCGAGTCTTTCTTCTTTCTCTTGTTAAAAAAATCCATCAAAGCCATCTGTCCGCGGTATTAAGAACGTTATTTTAATTTTTTCATTTTCACCATCTCGATCCGTGTATCACTTACGCTGATCACATCAAATTCAAAATCATCAATGATGATCCGTTCCTTTTGCTGGGGAATCGTTTCATGGTAATTGATGATGTAGCCCGACAGGGTTTCGGACTCGTGGTCGGGAAATTCGAATCCATATTTTTCTTCGAGGTAATCCAGTTCAAGCCGCCCTGAGAAAATGTATTCATTTTCGGCGATCTGTTTTTCTACAAATTTTTCACGGTCATATTCGTCCTGGATTTCGCCAAACAATTCTTCCAGGATATCTTCCATGGTAATGATGCCGGCGGTGCCACCAAATTCATCCACTACCCACGCGATGCTTTTCCGCTCGGTGCTGAATTTGCTGATCAGGTCTGCCGCGCTCATACTTGCCGGTACGGCGGGGATATGAAGGGTAATATCGCTGAGCGACGAAGGGTTCCTGAACAGGTCGAGCTGGTGCACATATCCGGTTATATGGTCAATATTGTTGTCATATACGACAAGCTTGCTCAGTTTGGTTTCCACGAACTTATTGCGGATTTCGGCAATGGTGGCCTTGTTGCTGATGCCGATGATCTCCTTGCGGGGAATGAGGCACTGGCGGATTTTCACCTTGGGAAATTCCTGTGCGTTCTCGAGCAGTTGGGCGTGGCGGTCCTGCCGGTCTTCGTCGAGGTTTTCGCTGAACAGGTTTTTAAGTTCATTATGGCTCAGCGGTTCCTTGTGTTTGTCCAGCCGGATGCTGAACACATATTTGAGAATCCATTCGGCCAGGCCAATCAGTACTTCTGCAATGGGAGAGAACATCTGGTAAAAAACATCGGTCACCCAGGCCAGGCGGGTGAGCAGGGTATTGCTGCGGGCGCGAAAGATGGCACGCGGTATAAATTCAGCGAAGATGAGCACCATAAAGGTGGCGATGAAGATTTCGGCAAAAATGTGCAGGATCTCCGGTCCGCCGGTATAACGCCATACCGGACGCATAACGGTATTGATCTGCAGGCCAAAGAAAACGAGGAACACTGTAAAGCCGATCAGGGTGGTACCGATAAAACTGGCCGGGGTGTCTATAAATTTTGAAAGAAGGGTGCCTGTGGTGCCGCCCTGTTTTTTGCGAAGCTCGATATTAAGCCGGCTTGCGCTGTAATAGGCCATCTCGATACCGGCAAAAAAACCCATCAGCAGGAGGGTCAGCAGAAACCACGTGATCGTTTTCCATTCGGCCATGACGTAAAGATAATGCGAGATTTCTACTGAGCGGTGCGGGATCGGGGTTTTAAGGGGTAATCAGCATGTTTTTTACTATGCCGGCGGCTTTTTCGCAGGCGGTGTCCAGCACGTCATTTACAATTACTTCGTTGAAATGGTGTTTGAACGAGATTTCGTAGGATGCTTTACTGACCCGGGCCTGCAAGGTTTCTGCGGTTTCGGTGCCCCGGGATTCGAGCCGTCTTTTCAGTTCCTCGACCGACGGCGGCTCAATAAAAATGGAAAGGGAGGTGCCGGGAAACTGCTGCTGTACATGGATGGCTCCTTTTACATCGATATCGAGCAGGGGCAACTGGTCGTTATCCCATATCCGCTGCAGCTCCTTCCTGAGTGTGCCATAGTATTTGCCTTCATACACCATTTCCCATTCGATAAATTCATTCAGCTGGATGCGCCGTTTGAAGTCTTCCGCCGTCAGGAAATAATAGTCTTTCCCCTCGACCTCATAAAACCGCGGCGAGCGGGTGGCGGCCGAAACAGAAAAGGCGAGGCCGGGGAATTTGCCCAGGAGATACCTGGTGATGGACGTTTTACCCGCGCCCGATGGGGCCGTTATGATAATGATCTTGTCCTGGTGTAAAGCCATTTGCAAAGAAAAATGAAAATGGACAAAATCGCCTGAAAAAAATCCGGCAGGCTTTCCACACCCGACTGGTCAGCGGAAGTACCGGCTACTGGGCTGACATGGAAAACCGGACCGGCCCCCTGCCGTTGGACTGCTGCATTTGTTCCATAATGCGGCTGCGCTCTTTCGCGAAGTCCGCTGCGTTCATCTTTTTGCCCCTGGTGGGTTCTTTCAGCGCCGGGCCATCCGGTTTGGCTGAAATTTCGAGCGCGGTGTACAGCACCTTGCCTGAGCGAAGGCTGAGTTCGAGTATCAGTCCGGGCAGTTGTCCCTGTACTTCGGGTCCTACCGGTACGGGTATGTCGGTGGTAAACCAGGCTTCGCTCTGTGAGGTATCGGGCATTTCCTTTCGTTCCATTTTGCCATTGTCCATCGATGTAATGAACCTTCGGGAGATCACGGTGCTGATGGCTTTGCGGCAGGGATGGCCCAGGATGTTTTTGGTTTCATCGGTCAGTTTCCAGTTACCCGGTTTTATACTGTCGCTGACCAGGTAATTTTTACCGGCGAGTTCGGTCTGCTGCAGTTTGCGGGCATTGGCAAGATCAAACCAGTTCAGGTCATCGCTGCCGGCAAACTGGAGTGATATGCCGGGTCCCACCGCTTCTTCCGTCTGTAATTCCTGCAACTGTTTCCAGGAAGCGGTGCTGCCGTCAAAATTCAGTTCAAAGGTGTTGGTCCTGGTCTTGGGTATTGATCTTGCCAGTTCCGGATTTCCCTGTAAACTGATATTGAGTTCCATGGTACGCTGGTAGGTTACCTTACCTTCTTTTTGCTGGGCGGTTGCAGGGAGTGCAAGGATGGAAATAACGGAAAACATAATAAGTCTGGACATACGTTGATATGGTTTTGCCAAATCTAAACAGCCCTGCCCGGCACTGCGGTTAACCAACCTGTGTGTAAGGTTAATAAAGGTTAACAGGGGTAGGCGCGAGCAGGCTGAATGGCTATTTTTGTTTCCATGCAGCAGCCAGGCCAGCCACTCAAAAGGAAAAGTACAAAGAGCCCCGGCCTCCTTGTGCCCATGCTGGTGGCGGTGCTGCTGATCAGCGGGTTCCAGGTATACTGGGTAAATGAGAATTACCGCAAGGAACGGAAGGAGCTGGAAACCAGGAGCAGCCTGCTTTTCCGGGATATGATCCGCGGTCTGCAGGACTCTGTGCTGGACACAAGGTTAAATGAAGCCCGCAACGACAGCAGCATGGCCTTTGTGGCCGATTCAACCCAGGCTGAAGGGGCAAGCGATGGACCCACATCCGGTGCCTCCGCCGCCCGCAGGGGAAAAAATACGGTACGATTCCGGCTGCATGACGACAGCATGGCCAACCGCGGGGTTGTACACATTGTCCGCCTGGCGGCATTCCGTGATTCATTAAAAAGAAAACCTGATTCGGCATTTATTATCAGCCGCCCCGGAGCAAAGGGCAGGTGGAGTACGGTGGGTGACAGCATACTGGGTTCAATAGATCCGGACCTGATAGAATCGATAATGGTGAGTAAACCGAGTGACAGCAACGTTGTAATGAAGGGTGCTTCGCAACTGCCCGGCGACGGCGTGATCCAGATAGTCATGAAAAAGAACCCTGCAAAAAAAGGGAAGGTCCGCACGGCCACGGCGCTACCCGGCCAGCGGAAAAGGTTTACCAGCATTACATTAAACAATGATGATGGCCAGCGGGTGGTAGTGCGGCTCGACTCTGTGTTATCCGGTAAAATTCCTGATAGCCTTATCCGGAACAGGTTCCAGGAAGTGCTTAACCGGGAACAAATGCCGGTGCCATTTAGTATAGTGGAAAAGCAGCAGGACAGTACCCGGCGGCATGGCGGTGATTTCGGGGACGAAGCCGGATTGTACCAGGCCTATGAGGTCAGCATCGGCAACGCATTTCCATACCTCGTAAAAAGGTTGAGCGGGCCTATACTCTTTTCTGTTTTCCTGGTGGCACTGACCGTTTTTTCGTTCACCATGTTGTACCGGAGCCTGGTTAAACAGTACAGGCTGGCCCGGATGAGGAATGACCTGGTCAGCAACATCACGCACGAATTGAAAACACCCATTGCCACTGTTGGCGTTGCCATTGAAGCACTGAAAAATTTCAATGCGATCAATGATACCAGGCGGACAGCGGAATATCTCGATATTTCGCAGCAGGAATTGCAGCGGCTTGGTTTGCTGGTGGACAAAGTGCTCCGGCTTTCCATGTTTGAGAACGAACATATCAGGTTATCGAAAGAACGGCTCGACCTGCGGAACATTATTACCGAGGTCACCGGTTCGTTGCGGTTACAGCTGGAAAAACAGCAGGCGTTAGTCAGTGTTGATGCAGAAGGGGACCTGCACCTGGAAGCCGACCGGGTGCACCTGCTGAGTGTAGTTTTTAACCTGCTCGACAATGCACTGAAATACTCGACAGATAAACCCGTGATCCGGATCAGCGCGAGGGATACCGGCACAACGCTTACGCTTGAAGTGAACGATAACGGCATTGGTATACCTGTAGCTTACCGGACCAAAGTGCTTGAAAAGTTTTTCCGCGTACCACAGGGCAATACCCACAATGCAAAAGGGCATGGGCTCGGGCTCAGTTATGTTTCCGAAGTGGTTCGACTGCATGGAGGGACAATATCCGTCGACAGCAAACCTGGTGAAGGCAGTACGTTTACTATCATTTTACCAAAGGCATAAGTATGGCAATCCGTGTGTTTTATATGGAAGATGAATTGTTCCTGGGAAAAATAGTCCGCGAAAGCCTTGAGAGCCGCGGGTTCCAGGTTATCATGGAATCGGATGGCGCAAGGGCAATGGAAGTATTCAATGCTGCCGCTGCGGATGTCTGCGTGCTGGATATCATGTTACCCAATAAAGATGGATTTGCCATCGCTGATGAGATCAGGGAGGTGAATGCCAGCATCCCGATTATTTTCCTTACGGCAAAAACACAGACCGAAGATGTGCTGAAGGGTTTTGCAACGGGCGGGAATGATTATATCCGGAAACCTTTCAGCATGGAGGAACTGATTGTACGGATCCAGCATGTACTTAAAGACCGGAAGGAAACACCTGCCCCGCCCGGGTACCTTCGCATTGGCAGTTACCAGTTCCAGCTGAACAGGCAGGTGCTCAGCCGCAATGGGGAGGAACGCAAACTTTCCTATCGTGAAACGGAGCTGCTCAAACTTTTACACCAGCATAGCGATACCATCATTGACCGGCGCGACATACTGAACCTGCTATGGGGGAACGACTCTTTTTTCAACAGCCGGAACCTCGATGTATATATTACCAAACTGCGTGGATTCCTGAGGGATGACCCGGCAGTGGAGATCATCACCATCAAGGGGATCGGTTACCGGTTTGTAACGGGGTAAAACGGCTGCTGGAATGCTCATCGTTTTGCTATGACCGGTAGTGGCCGGCCGGCGTGCGCGATCGCTGAAACAATGCGGCACGAAATACAGACCGGTGAACGGCAGGTTTGCCCCGGTCTGCTTACAGCAGAAAAAATTACCTTCGTAAAAATTCCCCATGAAGTTCAGACGCCTTTTCTTCCTTGCCTTGTTCCTGCTGCTGGTGATTGCCTGGTTTACCAGGCCTTCCCTGGAAGCCTTCAATAAGTTTTACCGTGATGAGGTGGCAGCAGGGGTTCCGCCGGTGATTGACTTCAGCGACAAGTTCCTGTACAGTTCAGTAACAGTCAATTTTTATACTGCGGCAAGGATAGAACCAGGCACACCCAAGAAGGCGGTATCGGTAAAAAAGGAAGAGTTCCTGGGGCTGTTCGGCAAATTCTGGAAACTCTAGTCCATCCTATAGAACCATCCTTTAAACCCCGCGTTACAAGATGAATAACCCCATAGCCTATATAGCAGATGGCGTGTTTACCGGAGCGCACTGGATGTCGGCCTATGCCGTGCTGGTGCGCGATGGTCGCATCCTTTCACTGTTGCCCCGCAACGAAGTTCCCGCCGGGGTGGATGTCCGTGAGTTTCAGGATGCCGTCATCGCGCCGGCATTTATTGACGTGCAGATTTACGGTGCTTCAGGAAAATTGTTTTCGGCATATCCTGAACCTGATTCATTGCAGGCACTAGTGGCACATAACCGCTCAGGTGGTACGGCACTTTGCCTGCCTACCATCGCTACCAACAGCAACGATATTTACTATAAAGCCATTGATGCCATCCGGGTTTATTGGGACCAGGGAGGGAAAGGGGTTTACGGGC
>SDZZ01000264.1 GCA_004173255.1 Chitinophagaceae bacterium
GGCCATACCCTTGGCGGGTTTAACGCCGTGGTGACCGGTGACATCCAGGTAGGTGCAGGTCTTTCTTCTTCTGCTGCCCTCGAATCAAGCATTGTATTCGGGTTAAATGAAATGTTCGGGCTGGGGCTTGACCGGATCACGATGGTGAAGTTTGCCCAGAAAGCGGAGAACAATTTTGTGGGTATGCAATGCGGCATCATGGACATGTTTGCCAGTGTGATGGGAAAAAAGAACATGGTGATCCTGCTGAACTGCGATACACTGGAGTATAAATATTTCCCGTTTGAACTGGGTGAGTATAAGGTGCTGCTGCTCGACACGCAGGTAAAACATTCACTGGCTTCCTCTGCCTATAATGATCGCCGGAAAGAAACTGCCGAAGGTTTACGGATCATGAAAGCCAGGTATCCGCAGGTGGAAAAACTGGCGGATGCTACGGTGGATATGATGCTGGAAACTATTGAAGATCCGGTGGTATTGAAGCGTTGTATTTATGTAACAGAAGAACACCAGCGTATCCTGGGTATGGTGGACGATCTTGCTGCAGGGCGTTTCAGCGCAGCAGGTGCCAAAATGTTCCGCACGCATGATGGCCTGAGCAAAATGTATGAAGTAAGTTGTCCGGAGGCCGATTTCCTGGTGGATGAGGTTCGTAATGATGAAAATGTGGCGGGTGCGCGGATGATGGGCGGCGGCTTTGGTGGTTGTACCATCAACCTCATCAAGGCAGATGCTATTGACGGACTAATAAAGAGAATTGTCCCTGTATATAAAGAAAAATTCGGCCTCGAATTAAAAACATATGTTGCCGTACCAGCTGACGGCACTTCCAGGATTGCGTAACTGCGCCCGCTAGTTTTCGCAGAGGAGCTGTGTTGACATGAAAGGGGCCTGTCCATTTTACCGGTGCAACCCGGGAAACAAACAGCTGTGTGTACCTGGCTGCGTTGTGTTTATCAAGTGTAGCACTGATGTATCCCGATGTTACACCGGGTTGGATTTCTCAGGCGCCTTCGTGATGCTGATATCTGCCCCGACCTTATTGTCTACATCCGAAAGGCCGTTGGCCTGGTTGAACCCGGCAAACAGCCGTGCATGAATAGCCTGCTGTGTTTCAATAATTTTTTTGGTGATCCGTATCGGCACCGTCACTGGCAGCGAAACAAAATCGATCAGTGATTCTTTTGTTGCAAGCTGTCTTACCTCGCCCCTGACGATGGTCCGCATTTCGCGGATGGCTTTTGCCCTTTCCACTTCTCCCTCTTCCTTGACGAGCTTCAGGGTCTGCAATGCGATGATGGCCAGCAACCCGCCGATTACAAAAAGGAAATTCCAGTTGTTGAGGTTCATCAGGTGGATAATGACATGGCTTTTGGGTCCTACCCATTCGAGGTTGGTGACAAGGGTGCGGTCCGCAAAATAGTCAGCCAGGTATCCACCTACAATTGGTGCGGCAGCTGAAATGAATGCCACGCTCATGTTCTTGACCGAGATGTATGCGATAGAACTGTCGCGGGGAGCCAGTTTCAGGCCGATGTTGGTCATAGCCATATTGATACCGGCAGTGGCTGAACCGCTGAGTATACTGATTAATGCAATGAGGGAAATCTGGACCGCATCTGTTTCTGGCAAGGTAACGAATGACCATCCCAGGATACACACAATATAAGTTGGTGCCGCAACGCGGATAATGGTTTTGTTGCTGTATGCATCGGAAAAGCGGCCCCATAACCGGAGCGAAAATATACCCGCCAGTTGTCCGGCTATGCCGACGGCGATAACAGTAAAAAGCGGGAGTCCTATGGACTTCAGCATGAACACAGTAAAAAATGGAGTGGCCAGGTTCAGTGCAAATGCCCAGAATGAATTAAAGAAGAGCAGTCGCCGGAAGTTGGCGTCGAGCAATGGCCGTTTAAGGAGTTTAAAAAGATTTTCACTCGAGAATTCGGATGGAGGTTCCGGCGTGCGGCTCAGCAACCAGCTTCCCCAGATGCCAATGCATCCACCCGTGAGGAACATAATTGCATACGCCGTGGTTTCCATGCCCGGGTGGTGTTTTTTAACCCAGTCAAGGATGAGTGCAAGACTGAGGCTCATAACCACATTCAACGTTTGTGTCAGTCGAAGGCGGTTCGAGAAAAAACTGCCCAGTCTTTTTTGTGGAATGAGGTCTTTCATCCATGAATTCCAGCTGGCACCGGCAATGGATCCGCAGAAATAATGCATCGCCAGCAGGAAGATCAGCGTGTTGATGCTGGTGCCGGCTGAAAATACAAACGGGATGATTCCCACTGCCAGGATCGGGAACCGTGCGAGGAAGTTCCCGATGGTGGTGATCATTTTGCGGTTGTGGTATTTCTGTACCAGGTAAATGGAGATGAGCTGGAAAATGTTCATGAAAACCGGCAAACCCGCCAGCAGACCGATCTGTATGTTGCTTGCACCGAGCGACAGGGCAAGGGCAACCAGGAAGGTGCCGCTGGTCAGCACTACCAGGGCTTCGTCGGCCATGCCATCGAGCTCGACCAGGCGCAGGCCTTTGTTCACCTGTTCTTCTGTTAATGGGGTTTTGGAGGGTTTTAACATGCGATTTAATTAAGTGGTCATCTGGCGGCAATCGCAGTTTTGCGTGTATGCCATTTGATCAAATGTCATACCGGAAGCTCACCGGCTTTACCGGGCTTTGGAGAAGGCTCGCCCGCATTCGTTCTGTACATAGAGCTGGATCTTTAGACCGGATTCGCCTGTGTTTGGGCCAGACCCACGGCCCAGTAGGCGGTACAAAAAACAGCAGACCAGCAATCTGATCCGTTCCATTCAAAAAAGGCTTTAATAAAAAAGGTTCCCGGCAAACACCTGGAACCTTTTATTATGTGGACCCTGCCGGGCTCGAACCAGCGACCCGCTGATTATGAGTCAGCTGCTCTAACCAACTGAGCTAAGGGTCCGTAGCGGATTTTTCACCGCCGGCCGCAAAAATATAGAAATTGGCTGAAGATTAATACCCGCATACAACAAATAAGGGCAATCCGGGTTGGCCCTTATTGAAAGGCGGGTACGGGCAACACCGCACTGGACTGGCTGTTGTAAGAATGATGCAGTGCAATTGGTTACCTGGGGAACCGTTAAATGCAAGCGATTATTTCACTTCCTCGAAATCGAGGTAATCATCTTTTGGTCCTTTGGAGGAAGGGCGGTGTGGTGCCTGTCCGCCGGAGGCAGCTGCTGATGCAGTGGTATGCTGGTTAGGATTCATGGTCTGCCGCATGCGGTCCTGCATTTCACCAAACTGTTGCTTCATTTTCCGGCTGGCCCTGTACACCGGTATAATAAAGCGGAATACGAGGTTGTAAAGGAACCAGATAAGAAATCCATATAAAATGTATGTCCCGATCATAGTGCTGCAAATCTACGAATTGACCCCGAAAAGACCGGCCACCGACCCTAATGAATAGTTAAGAACGGCCCGGTTTCCGGCGAATGGCAGAATGCCACCGGTTAATGGGGGCTGGCTGTCCGGGCCTGCCTTCCCGCAACCATCATTTGGATCGTATACCCTAAATACCGTACTTTTGCACCGTAAGCGAATCAAGAGAAGGGAACGAAAACGTTCCCTTCTTCTTTTTCAACAATCGTATGGACGGATTAATTCAGTTACTGGAACATAAGATCAGCAGCCTGATCGCAGAAGACGCAGACGTTTTCCTGGTGGAAATCAGGATCAAGCCGACTAATAATATCAAGGTGTTTCTGGACGCCGACCAGGGTATCAGCATTGACAGGCTGATCCGCTACAACCGCCGGCTCTACAAAGACCTGGAAGAAAACAACGTATTCCCGGAAGGTGATTTCTCCCTCGAAGTTTCCTCGCCGGGCCTCGACGAACCCCTGAAGCTGTTTCGCCAGTACCAGAAAAATATAGGACGATTTGTGGAAGTGACTGAGCTGGACGGGCTGAAGAAAGAAGGGAAACTGCTGAGCGCCATCCAAGACGCGATCACGGTGGAAGAGGAGAAGGGTAAAGGGAAAAAGAAAGAAATGATCCAGCACATCATTCCTTTTTCGAATATAAAATCAACCATTATTCAGGTGAAATTTTAAACAGCATGACCCTGCTGTCTTCTGCATGCCGGGAAGGAAAAACGACAGGGACATGGGCATTTTAACTAACAAAAATCAATAATTATTAAGGGCTCCGGCACGCGCATAGGGCCCGCGACTCAAAAATTGTTTTATGGCAAGTATCAATCTTATAGAAGCGTTCCAGGAATTCAAGGACGCTGAAAATATTGACCGTCCTACGATGATGAAAGTGGTAGAAGACGTTTTCAAAACACTGCTCCGTAAAAAATACGGCAGTGACGAAAACTTTGACGTGATCGTGAATGCGGAGCAGGGTGACCTTGAGATCATCCGCCACCGGATGATCGTGGAGGATGGCCAGGTAGAGGATCCACTGGCACAGGTGGCCTATTCCGAAGCTACCAAGATTGAACCCGATTTCGAGGTTGGTGAGGAACTATTCCAGGAAATTGACCTTTACGATTTCGGACGCCGCGCTATCCTGGCGGCCAAACAAACGCTGGCCAGCCGTATCAGCGACCTGAAAAAGAACGTACTCGCCAAAAAATATGGTGACCGCATTGGTGAAATCATAAGTGCCGAGGTTTACCAGGTATGGAAGAAGGAAATCCTGTTGCTGGATGAGGAAGGAAACGAACTGATCCTGCCAAAAAGCGAACAGATTCCTCAGGATTACTTCAAAAAGGGGGAAAATATCCGCGCTGTGGTCCGGAAAGTTGACATGAAAAATAACAACCCGGTCATCATTCTTTCCCGCACCGCGCCTGAGTTTCTGGCCAAATTATTGGAGATTGAAGTACCTGAAATCTTTGACGGGCTGATCGTTATTAAAAAAATCGTGCGTGATCCGGGAGAAAGAGCGAAAGTTGCAGTAGAATCCTACGATGACCGGATCGACCCGGTGGGCGCCTGTGTTGGTATGAAGGGCAGCCGGATCCATGGAATCGTTCGTGAACTGAAGAACGAGAACATCGATGTGATCAACTGGACAGCAAATACCCAGTTACTGATCCAGCGCTCCCTGACCCCTGCGAAAATCACCCATATGGACCTGAACAACGACACCAAACACGCAAGTGTTTACCTGCAGCCGGACCAGGTTTCCCTGGCTATCGGCCGTCGTGGTGTCAATATCAAACTGGCCACTGAACTCACCGGTTATGAGCTGGATGTGTTCCGTGATGCAGAGGCAGATGAAGCCGCACAGTTCGACGTGGACCTGGAGGAATTCAGCGATGAGATCGAAACATGGATCATCGATGAACTGAAACGTGTGGGCTGTGATACGGCAAGAAGCGTACTGAACCTGACTCCGGAAGAGCTGGAACGCAGGACAGACCTTGAAAAAGTAACGATCGATGAAGTAAGAAAAGTGTTGCAGGCCGAACTGGCAAATGAATAATATAGCAGCATTAGCATAACAAACAAACTGAATGTCAGAAACAACAACAACAGTAAGATTAATGGCAGCGGCCAAGGAGTTCAACATCGGGAAAGACACCCTGGTGGACTTCCTGGTGAGCAAAGGATTCAGCAAGGACGACCTGAAACCTACGTCAAAACTGACGGAGGAAATGTATCGTTCCCTGCAGTCTGAATTCCAGAGCGACAAGGCTGCAAAAATGAAGAGTGACACCGTAGAGCTTCCGAAGGGGTCACAGGCTGAAGCCAAGAAAAAGAAGGAAGACGAAGAGATCCTGTTCCGCAAGGAAGACAAGAAAGTGGTGACTCCGAAGAAGGAAGAAGCACCGGTTGTAGCTCCGCCTGTGGTGGAAACACCTGTTGTGGAAGAAGTAAAACCTGAGGTGAAGGAACCGGAACCAGAACCGGTGGCAGAAGTGGAAGCTCCTGCAAAAGTGGAAGCCCCGGAAACCCCGCAACTGAAAGTGATCGACAAGATCGACCTGTCCGCTATCGACTCTTCTACCCGGCCTAAAAAATCGGTAAAGAAGAAAGAGGAACCGGTTGCTGAACCAGTCGCTGAAGTAAAGGCACCTGAGGTAGTAGCTCCGAAAGTGGAAGTGGAAGAGCCGGTTGCACAACAGGAGCCGGTTGTAGCCGAACCGGTGAAGGAGGAGGATGCGCCCGCAGTGATTGAAAATATCAGGGCAGACAAAATCGAGGGACCAAAAATCCTTGGAAAAATTGAACTGCCTGTTGACAGCGATACCCGTCCGAAACTGGACGAGAAGCGGAAACGCAAGCGCATTCCCATCGAGAAAAAAGATGTTCGTCCGGGTGGTGCCACAGGGCGCGCACCAGGCACGGGTCCCCAGATCACGCGTCCCAACC
>SDZZ01000010.1 GCA_004173255.1 Chitinophagaceae bacterium
GATTACAGGAATACAGCGGGTGGCGTGACCCAATCCCCAATCCAGCGGAGCGACCAAAATGCGTGATTTTTCAGGAAATCTCCCGTCAACGGCCATTTTAAGGGTTAAATTTTGTGTTTTTCTGTACCCGGAATACTAATTACTCTGTAAAATAGTTCTAAATTGAGGACGGCTAAAACAATCTCTGAGCCGCCCTGAAACTATTGGCAAAGAGATTGGTTAATTAATTTCCAAGTATGCTAAAAAAACACAACCTGATCATTCTTTTTCTTCTGTGCGCCGTGATAGTTTTTTCTTCGTGTAACAGGAACTATTATTCGGGTACAGGTAAAGGCAGTAAATGTGGTTGCCCGAGTCAGAGAATGTAGGGACATTTTAATTTCAACGATGAAAGCCCCTAATCGCGATTTGCTAGTCCTACTGAGAAACGAATTCATGAGCCAGCAGGCCCTGGATTACGAAGTACAATGTCTTCACCATCTTCTTCGCGGCGCGGAGTCCGATGAGAAGTTCTGTGTAGCCCATGAACTGGTTGACCGAAACCGGATCACCAGTAAATACAAAAAATTGATCAGTATTATCGGGTTGAAAGAACTGAAGCCGTTCCAGTTTTTATTGAACAAGAACTGATTAGACCCCAAAGGCTTTTTCTAAATGGTTATCCCGACACAAATGCATGCCTGAAATCGTTGTGCCCGGTTTCTTACGATCCGGACGCTCCAATCGATGGTCATTTACGATACCTTTTTCAGTGCTTCTTTTAATTTCCCCAGCATTTCACCGATCTCTTCTTTTTTGCAGGTACCAACACTCAGCCTGTACCATGGCGAAGTTTTCTCCGCCCCGAATGCATAGAAGGGAACCAGTGCCAGTTTCGCTTCGTTGAGGATATAATCCGTTACGGAGGACTGGTCTGACAGCAACTTTCCGTCACGTGTTTTTTTACCAGCGAGATCGATTTTCACGGTCAGGTAAATGGCAGCCTCCGGTGCGATAGCATCTACACTCAGTCCTTCTTCTTTCAGTTCATTCAGTCCTTTGTAGATCGCGTTCAGGCGTTCTTCAATTTCCTTTTTGAAATGGGCAAGGTACTTATCGATAGCAGGGGTATTGCCGAGGAAGCGGGCAACCGCTTTCTGTTCGGCCATAGGCGCCCATGCTCCAACGTGTGTCAGGATCGCCTTCATTTTATTGATCACGGTGGCAGGGCCAAAGCTCCAACCCACCCGTACGCCTGTTGCTGCAAATGCCTTGCTAATGGCGTCGATAAAAATGGTGTATTCTTTCATTTCCGGCCGCAGGGTAACCGGGTTAAAATGTTCGATGTTTCCGTAGGTGAGGTGCCAGTACATCTGGTCGAACATCACATACAATTTCTTTTCTTCCGGCCCGCGGCGTTTGTTTTCTTCCAGTACCAGGTCGCAGATTTCCTCGAGGTCTTTCTTTTTAAAAGTAGTACCGGTCGGGTTTTGCGGGGAGCACAACGCGATCAGCGAGGCGCGTTCAATATGCGGGCGGATGTCTTTGGCCACCGGCATAAAATTGTTTTCCGCAGTAGCTTCGATCACCACATGTTTACCACCAATGAAGTGTGTGTAGTGATTATTGTTCCAGCTGGGTACCGCGTAAATGATCTTGTCATTGGCATCGCAGACGGCACGGAATACCGCGTAGATGAGAGGGCGGCCGCCGGCTGCAATCAGTGTTTCGTTTTCTGTGTATTCCAGTTTCTCTTTTTCCCTGGTAAATTTCACTACTGCCTGGCGCAGGTCGAGGTTG
This sequence comes from Chitinophagaceae bacterium, assembly GCA_004173255.1. GTDB lineage: Bacteria > Bacteroidota > Bacteroidia > Chitinophagales > Chitinophagaceae > JBEVJC01. The sequence continues at coordinate 1,780 of SDZZ01000010.1, forward strand.
CCTTCTGCAGCAGGGTAGTTGGTAAAATGTTCGCGGTAGGCTTCTACGATCAGGTCTTCCAGTTCTTTGGGAATGGGGAAAATGGCGGGATCAAAATCACCCACAGTAAAATTAAAGATCCGTTCACCCTGGCGGATTTTTTCGCGGATCTCACCGCCCAGTTTTACAATTTCAGAACCGATCAATGTTTCAGAGAGATGCGAAAGTTTCATACTGTCGTTTTAAGCCTTGAGCCGTTATGACTACCGGGCTGCAAAAATACGGATGTAATCTTAAAAACTTACGGGCGTTAGGCCCCAACTTCCCCATTTACCCCACCCACCTCAGCAAAACTCGATGTCATTCGACATATATTAAACTCCGCATCCAAGAGGGAGAGTGACGTGTAGGAGATGGTTCGACATGCAGGAGTTCCGGAGACAATGGGAATTGGTGAGCCTTAGCCGGTGGCCCGGAGGTTGTTGAACTTGAATAAAGCAACTGGCCAGCGGGTACAGCGAACCAAACCCATTGAACTCCGGAACGTTCTTCATTAAAACCAAAAAAAAACTCCCTCTGCAAAGAAGGAGTTTAATATATATCGAAGGGCGTGGATTATTGCTGATTATATTTCTTTTCAGCGTCTTTGGCCTTTTCAAAATCAAGTATCACGCCATTTATGCAATAACGAAGTCCTGTAGGCGGCGGGCCGTCATCAAACACGTGTCCCAGGTGCGATTTACATTTGCCGCATTCCACTTCGGTACGTTTCATACCATGTGAGTTGTCGGGCGTGTAGATAATGCTGGACTTGCTGATGGGCTCATAAAAGCTCGGCCATCCGCAACCGCTTTCGAACTTGGTATCACTTTTAAAAAGCGGGTTGCCACAAACTGCACAGTAATAAGTACCGATTTCCTTGCTGTGCTCAAACTGGCTGGTGAAGGGTCGTTCGGTACCTTTCTGCCGGGCAACATAATAAACATCTTTGGGAAGAATTTTCTGCCACTCCGCTTCGGGCACGTTCACCGTGCCGGAGTCAGTCTTCGAGTAATACGGGTTATTTGTTTTTGTACTGTCCATGGTTTGTTTTTTATCGGCTGAGGGGCTCGACTGCGAGTAACTGCATTGTTGCAGGCCGGCAGCGATGGTTACCATCAATATCGTTTTAAAGATTTTCATTATATAGTTTAACAAACTTACGTCAGGGTTGTTTGCATGGTTTTCATTGAAAAAAGTGCGGAGCGAATCTTAACATTTTACCTGAACCAAGGCAAATCTTCGGCCGTTCCGGGCATTTTTTAGCCCCGGTAACTTATATTTGTTTTTCACCAAGGTTAGAAGGCTTATGTTTAATTTGATCCTGTTTGGACCTCCGGGTAGTGGGAAAGGGACGCAATCTGCGAATATAGTGGAGAAGTATGGTCTGGTTCATCTGTCCACAGGCGATCTGTTACGTCACGAAAGGGCGATGAAGACACCCTTAGGCATTGAAGCACAACAATTTATTGATAAAGGGCAACTGGTTCCGGACGAGGTAGTGATCGGTATGATCAGCTCGGCCCTGGACGCCAATACCGATGCTCCCGGGTTCCTGTTCGACGGTTTTCCCCGCACTGTTGCCCAGGCAGAGGCTCTTGACCGCCTGCTGGACCTGAAACGCGCTTCCATCAACCTGGTCCTTTTCCTCGAAGTGGATGATGAGGAACTGATCAAACGCCTGGTTAACCGGGGAAAAACTTCCGGTCGCACCGATGACGCAGACGAAAATATCCAGCGCAAGCGGCAGGAAGTCTACAAAAATGAAACACTTCCCGTGGCCGGCCACTACAGCAAACACAAAAAAGTGGTGCAGGTGAACGGTATGGGTGACGTGGAAGAAATCTTTGGCCAGCTGGCACAGCAGATTGACCGCCGGATGGATTCCTATGTGGGTTGATGCCCTCTCATTCCACTCTCTTCTTATTCTTATTTTGCCCGCGGTGCAGCTGTGCTCAACGCTTATGCAAAGTGCATTGTCGTCTGATGCAGGAGGCTGCCTTTACCGGTCAGGCAGGGTGTGTTCCCAAGAACTGCCGGAAACTGCAAATGCCGGTTATGCAGGTGCGCCTGGTGCAGAGGCTGCACTTCCCAAAACTCAATTAATTCCCGGCCGGACAATTTTCAGCAGGCTATCCCCTTTATGGATGGCGTCGAGTATGAGCCCGACCATGCCTTCCACCTTGATCTTTTCAGTATTCAGGTAAGCCGCCCGTAGTTCAGGATTATCTTTCAAAGAATCGAACCGGTATTCATCCATCCATTTATTCATCACCATCTCGGCCGAATCAAGCTGGTGCTTCAGCGTATCGAGTTGTTTACCGTAGGCCATCATTTTCAACTGGGCCGCAGCAGGCAATGTGCCTATTGAGTCACGCAGCTGTGAAGCAGCCTGCTGGTATCTGGTCAGTTTGCCCATTTTGGCCATACCCGTGTTGTGCCCCTTGTTTACATCCATTTCGAGCGAGTCAACCAATTTCTCTTCGCTCGATTTAACCTTTGCACCACTTTCACTATTACAGGAGGCAAGCAGGGCCAGCATGGATATGACTACGATTGTCTTCATGTTATTCAATTAAGCCGCGAAGATACAAATCCCGTTTTCACCTAATTTCGTTCCCGTACAAATGCTTGTTAAATGAATAAACTGGAAAATTATATTACGGGGCGGTGGATCAGCGGCGATGGCGATGGCCAGGCGCTGTTCAATGCAGTGACGGGTGAAACGATCAGCCATACGTCCACGTCCGGGCTCGACATGCAGGCAGTAGTAGACTATGCCCGCCGCACCGGTAACCCCGCCCTTCGCAAACTTACCTTCCATGAACGGGGCAACCGGCTGAAGGCGCTGGCCCTGCACCTGCGCGAACACCTGGATCAGTTTTATGCCATCAGTTATCTGACGGGTGCGACGAGGGCCGATAGCTGGGTGGACCTCGAAGGCGGTATCGGCAACCTGTTTGCCAACGCATCACTCCGGCGCAAGTTTCCCGATGAAACATTCTGCATCGATGGTGAATCGCACGACCTTTCAAAGAACCACAGCTTTATGGGTACGCATATCCTTACCCCGAAAGAAGGTGTGGCTATCCATATCAATGCGTTCAATTTTCCGGTCTGGGGCATGCTGGAAAAAATTGCGGTAAACCTGCTGGCCGGTATGCCTGCCATTGTAAAGCCCGCTACCGTTACTTCCTACCTGACCGAAGCCGTGGTCCGCGAAATCATTGCATCTGGTATTTTACCCGAAGGGTCGCTACAGTTGTTATGCGGCAGCGCTGGTGACCTGCTCGATTACACGGACTCGCAGGATGTGGTCACTTTTACCGGCAGTGCATCCACCGGACTTAAACTCCGCTCGCACCCTGCCATACTTTCGCGGTCGGTTCCTTTTACCATGGAAGCCGATTCGCTCAACTGCATTGTGCTGGGCGAGGATGTGACACCCGAGAAAGCCGAATGGGATATTTTTATCAAAGAGGTGCGGAAGGAAATGACCAGTAAGGCCGGGCAGAAATGTACAGCCATCCGCCGCATATTCGTGCCTGAAAATAAAATGGAAGATGTGTGGAAGTCGCTCTCCACCTCACTTTCACAAACCAGCATCGGCAACCCGCTCAACGAAAAAGTACGGATGGGTAGCCTCGCCGGCCAGTCGCAGCGCAACGAAGTAAAACAACAGGTCGGTAAACTGCTGGCAGTTTCCAGCCTGCTGTATGGCAGCCTCGACAGTGTGCAGGTGATCGATGCCGATGCGGAAGCCGGTGCGTTTATCTCCCCCCTGCTGCTGCTGAACGACGATCCGTTCCGCAAAAACGCCACCCATGAAGTAGAGGCGTTTGGTCCGGTCAGCACCATCATGCCTTATAAAAATATGGACGATGCCATCGAACTCAGTAAAAAAGGGAAGGGCTCTTTGTGTTCGAGCATAGTGACGGCCGATGCCAGACTGGCCAGGGCCTATGTCACCGGCGCCGCTACGCATCACGGCCGCATCCTGGTGCTGGATGAAAGCTGCGCAAAGGAATCTACAGGACATGGGTCGCCCCTCCCGTTGCTGGTGCATGGTGGTCCGGGCCGCGCGGGTGGTGGTGAGGAAATGGGTGGTATACGCGGGGTAAAACATTACCTGCAACGGACGGCCATCCAGGGTTCACCCACTATGATCACTGAAATCACCAATGTGTACCAGCCGCATGCAACAGGCAAGGATCCGGGGGTGCACCCGTTCCGCAAGGACTTTGACCAGTTAGTGATCGGGGACCAGATTGTCACCCAGAAAAGAACCATTACCAGCGAGGACATTGATAAATTTGCTGATCTTAGCGGTGATCATTTTTATGCGCATATGCGCGATACGGATTTCAATGGTACCATGTTCGAGCAACAGGTAGCGCATGGTTACCTGCTGATGAGCCTGGCGGCCGGACTGTTTGTAGACAGTTATGAAAAGAACCCGGTGCTGCTGAATTACGGGATCGATGAATTGAGGTTTACCAAACCGGTTTATCCCGGTGCTGAGGTATACGTGCGGTTCACGTGTAAGGAAAAACTGAGTAATGATAAAAAAGAACCGGAAGACATCAACAGGGGAATTGTGAAATGGTATGTGGAGATCCTTGATACAACAGATGAACCGGTAGTAGGTGTGGCAACCATCCTCACTATGGTTAAACGGAAAGAAAAATAAAACAGGATAAATGGAGAACAACATCGGGCACGTTAAGACGGAATCACATCACGGGGTAACACATATTGAATTTTTCCATCCGCAGAGCAACTCTATGCCGTTGCGTTTGCTGAATGAACTGGCCTCCGCCATCCATGGTGCTGGTATTGATACAGACACAAAAGTGATTCTGCTGAAATCCGCCGGGGACAAGGCTTTCTGCGCCGGTGCCTCGTTCACCGAGCTGGCTGCGATCCATACTGCGGAAGAAGGAACCCATTTTTTTTCCGGTTTTGCACAGGTCATCAATGCCATGCGGCATTGTCCTAAACTGATCATCGGCCGCATCCATGGGAAGTGTGTGGGTGGCGGGGTCGGACTGGCAGCCGCGGTTGACTACGCCATTGCTCACGAGAGTGCTGAAATAAAATTAAGTGAACTTACTGTCGGTATCGGGCCGTTTGTGGTTGGTCCGGCCGTTGAACGTAAAATAGGTCTGTCTGCATTTACACAACTGGCCATCGATGCTGGTATGTGGCGCAACACGGAATGGGCCCGCCGGAAGGGATTATTTGCCGAAGTGCATCCGACCATTGAAGGCATGGATGAATCGATCGGCCGGTTGACCAACAGCCTTCTTCATTCGTCACCACAGGCGATGGCTGAAATAAAAAAAATCAGCTGGGCGGGAACAGCGGGCTGGGATGAATTGCTGGAACAGCGTGCAGCCATCAGTGGCAAACTGGTGGTCACTGAACACGCGCGTTCGGCCATTGCCGCATTCAATAAATAATGACCAGCAGGTTTGATAGTGGTAGTTTCACCCGCATTGTGGATGAACTCACTGCGCGTGACCGCGATCTGAAAAAGGTGGTGGATACCTATGGCTATCCGCCTATGTGGTCGCGCGACGAAGGTTTTGAAACGCTGGTGCTGATAATCCTTGAACAACAGGTGTCGCTTGCTTCTGCGTTTGCTGCTTTCACAAAACTTAAAACATATCTCGGTACTATCAGTCCTGAGGGGATCATGGGGATGACCGATGAAGAACTCCGCTCCTGTTATTTCAGTCGCCAGAAATCAGGATATGTCCGGGACCTGTCACGCCGTATTATTGCCGGCGATCTGGATCTCGCAAATCTTTCATCGATGGATGAGGGGGAGATCCGGTCCAGGCTGAAAGCGGTGAAGGGGATTGGCGACTGGACAGTCGATGTGTACCTCATGTTCTGCCTGCAGCATCCTGATTTTTTTCCCCTCGGTGATATTGCATTGGTCAACAGCCTTCGTACCGAAAAGGGATTGGATAAATCCGCCGGTCGCGAGGAGCTGCGTACCATCGCTGAAGAATGGAAACCATGGCGTACTATTGCGAGTATGATCCTGTGGCATGCGTATATCTGCCGCAGGTCGATGAAGCTGCCTGATTCCTACAGGAAGGCCCCTTAAAACAATCGCAATGGTTGAGTCAACGATGATCGATTTCTGTTTGCTGGTTCCCTGTTTTAATAACCCCGGGGGATTGATCCGCTCACTCCGTTCGGTAAAATATGACCCGGCCAGGTGTATGATACTGGTGGTGGATGATGGAAGCAGGGAAGCGATAGATCAGGAAGAAGTTCGACATAGTGTGGGCAGTGGACTCAATGTAAAGGTGCTCCGTTTAAAAAACAACGCAGGTATTACCGCGGCGCTTAATGCGGGGCTGGAGTGGATAACATTAAACCTTAACACAGAATTAATAGCGAGGCTGGATTGTGGCGATCTGTGTTCGCCCCAAAGGTTTAGTTTGCAGGCGGAGCTGATGAAGTCTGATCCCTCACTGGTGCTGACCGGCAGCTGGTGTTATTTCCGGGATCCCGTAACAGGTGAGCAATACCGATACATAACTTCAATAGCCCACGAGCATATTGTTCAGGAGATGTATGGCCGCAATGTTTTTATGCATCCGACCGTTATGTACCGGGCGGATGCCGTAAAGCGGGCTGGTTTTTACCCGCAGAATTTTGAACTGGCAGAGGATTATGCACTGTTCTGGACCTTGCTGAAAACCGGCAGGTCGGCCATGATCGGTGAGTTCCTGGTGACATGTGAGATAAGTAAAGCAGGGATCTCCTTTTCCAATAAGGGTAAACAATTAATCGCCCGTTGGAAAGTGGTAAAAACATTCGGATCCGCGCCTATGTTGAAATTTAGGGGTTTACTGAGGCTCGCGGGCTTGTTAATTCTGCCTAAAGGGTTAATTTTGTGGCTCAAGAAGAAAAAAGCCTGAATCGTTTGAGCAACGTTTCATATACTTAGTTTGTCAACGTAGTTGCTGGTCATATATACTTTTTTTGTTGAGGCTGTAGGTTAACTGATTTTCCACCCATTTTTTTTAGTAGCAGGTGAATGTAATTCTCACCGTTCTGCATCTGTATGCTGCAGTAGTTGCGTGTGATTTGGCATTCACTGAAATCGAACCAGCCGGAAAGCCTGACGGGCCTGCCGGTTTTTGAAAATGAGTATATCTGGTATCGGAACCAACGCGATACCGGGCATCAGAAAACTGTGACGTTATGATCATTGTGCATATTGTAGAACCATTCGCCGGAGGAATCGCGGTCTTTGTCAAGTCATTGACAGAGTCTATGCCCGATGACCTTCACATCGTCGTTCACGGCGAGCGAAAGGAGGAGATTCCGGCCGACCTGGTCAAAAAGAATTTCCCCCGTCGCAATGTGCGTTTCATCCGCTGGCGTTCTGCCCAGCGTTCGATCGATGTACTCAAAGACCTTTTCGCATTTGCGGAGTTGTATAAGATTCTGAAAAGGCTGAAGGCCAAAAACCTGGTGGATGCGGTACACCTGCATTCTTCCAAAAGTGGTTTGCTGGGCCGCGCCGCGTGCCGGATGGTGGGCATTCAGAATGTCTTTTACACACCGAATGGCGCTTCGTTTCTTTCGGCTAAAAATAAAGTGACCCGGTATCTGTACTGCCAGCTCGAAAAACTGGGCAGCCGTTTTGGCGGCAATGTGGTGTGTTGTTCTCCCTCCGAGTTGCAGCAATATGTCAATCTTGGCATAAAGGCAGATTACATTAACAATGGAATAAATGTAAAAGACAAGCCAGCAGGTCACGTCGGTGTCAGGGATGGGAAGTTCCGTATTGTCACCAGTGGAAGGATTGAAAAACAAAAGAACCCGGAGTTATTCAACACAATTGCAAGTTATTTCCAGGACATGCCGGGGATAGAATTTATCTGGATCGGTGAAGGGAGCGGTAAGAACCTTTTCACATCCGGTAACATTACGGTTACAGGATGGTTGGACAACAAAGGAGTACATGACTACGTGGCCGGCTCCCATATTTACTTATCAACGTCCGACTATGAAGGCATGTCATTTGCAGCACTGGAAGCACTTGCACTTAATAAACCGGTATTGATGCGGGAGTGTACCGGCAATATCGATGTGGTTAAACAGGGCCTTAATGGCGACCTGTTTAAAAATGCTTCAGAGGCAATTATTAAAATCCTGCAATACCAGAACAATCCGGAAATGCTGGACATCATGGGCGGTTTTTCTGCGGAGATCTGCAGGAAGGAATTTGACATGAAAGAAAACTTTAAGACCTATCGCGAGTTATATGCGGGTTCAATATTAAAAGCCGGTGGAAATGGAGCAAAGTGGAGTTTAGGATAAATAAAAGCTTACTATGAAAGATTCAATTTCAATTGCCAAACACCTGGTACACCAGGACAAAATCGATGATATCCAGCAGTCGCTGGAAATCATGGAGCAGAAACTTGACATGGAGATCCTTGGTAAACAAACTACCATTGAACGCCAGGAGACCGAGATCCAGCGGCTGCATTTGTTAGTCGAGGAAAAAAACAGGATTGTCCTGGATACTAATACAAAGCTTGCCGAATGCATGCGGAATGGTGAGGGCAACCGCCAGCTTATTAATAAACTTCTTGGTGATCTTGATCGCCTGGCACAGGATATTGAATGGTACAAAAGGACTTATGAAAAACGAAGTCTGCTTGGCACTATCAGGCAAAAATTATTTAAAAAATAAACACCCTCCGTCCGGGTTGGCTGCTGTTTTTAAAGGCTGGTAAAATCCTACATTTGCCGGGTTAGAATTCCTTAGATCTTAAGAAAATTTCACCAGGTTGGGGATGAACTGTTTCCCCGGAGCAAATACATAATCAAGGGAGTTCGGCGATAAATTTTATTAATGAAAATTGCTGTTATCGGCTCGAACGGCCAGCTCGGCTCAGACCTTTGTTCTGTGCTTTCGCATAAACATGAGGTTTTAGAATTAACACATGCAGATATTGAAATTTCTGATGTGGATTCCATCAATCAGGTCGTGTCTTCGACCCGCCCGGATATAATCCTCAATACCGCAGCCTACCATGTTGTCCCTGAAGCTGAAAACTATCCCCAGAAAGCGTTTTCATTGAATGCCATCAGCGCGCTTAACCTCGCAAGAGTATGCCAGGACAAGAAAATCAGACTTCTGCATTATAGTACCGACTATGTTTTTGATGGGCTTAAAAATGCCCCGTATGTAGAGACCGACCGTCCCAACCCCCTGAATGTTTATGCTGTATCCAAGCTCGCCGGCGAGCAGTTTGTACTAAATTACTGCGAGAGGTCAATGGTGGTAAGGGTTTCGGGCATCTATGGAAAAATTGCATCAAGGGCGAAGGGAAACAATTTTGTTTCTATGATGCTGAAGCTCGCCAAAGAAAAACCAGAGGTTCGGGTGGTTAACGATGAGTTCCTGACGCCAACGCCAACCCTGGCAATAGCAAAAAATACAGCCGCTTTGATTGAGGCCGACACGCGGGGTTTGTTTCATATGAGTTGCAGCGGGGAGGTATCGTGGTATGAATTTGCTAGGCATATCTGGGACGTGCTTGGTCTGGACACTCCGCTATTTCCGGCAAGTGTGAAAGATTTCCCTGCTGTGGTCAAACGACCATATTACTCCGTACTTGAAAACAAAGCCCTGAAGGATTTATCTGTTTATGAGATGCCTGAATGGAGAGAGGCTTTGACCCAGTTTCTTTTAACTACCTACAAATAATATTGACAGTCACCAGCACCAGTTTTTGAACCAATTGAACAACCTTTTCAAACAGTCCTGGTTTCCAGGTTAAAAAGAGCAGATTGTGATTCCTAAAATTTTTCATTATTGCTGGTATGGAGGTGACCCGCTTCCGGAAGAATACATCGAGAATATCGAAGGGTGGAAAACGTTGAATCCGGACTGGACCGTCAAAAGATGGGATGAGACCAATAGTCCATTGGACGTACCTTATCTGCAGACTGCGTTTGCCGCAAAAATGTGGGCCAACATGTCGAACTATATCCGGTTTCATGTTCTTGCTGAGGAAGGCGGAGTGTATCTCGACACCGATATCCGGATGATCAGAAGTTTCGATGCACTGGTTGCCGAACAATGTTTTTTAGGGTTCGAGGAGGGCGAGGTACCAGGGTCCGTTTATTGGGTGAATGACGCGGTGGTCGGTTGTGTTGCGGGCCATGAATTTATCAGGCAATGCCTCCGGAAAATAACTACTGACTATGATGGAACGGAGGATGCAAATCTGTCGGCTCCCCAGCTGGTCACCACCATTCTCCGCGAAAACTTCGGGCTTACCCATTATGGTGCACAAATGTTGGGAGACATCAGGTTGTATCCCACCGAAGTATTTTACCCGGTGCATTACAAAGAAATGTACAAAATGGCTGACCTTGACGCAAACATTGCGGAGTCGACCCTGGCAGTACATACCTGGGGAAGGTCATGGCTTAGCCGTCATCAGTTGTTAATGATGGTCGACGAGTTGAATTTCAGCACAGAATTCCTGCGTAAACGAGCCGAACGATCCGAAGCAGTGCTGGGAACCATCCGTGATATCAGTCGTGCGGATCCCGACGTTCCAGGCGCGGTGGAGGGTACGTTTCTGATAGGTGAGCAGTTTGAAAGGCTGCAACAATCCATTCTTTTGATCCGGCGGGAGCAGGAGCAGCTTTCCCAACGATACCAATCGCTGAATAATTCGGCCCTCGAGCTTTTAAAATTAAAACAGGAAAACGAGCAGCTCCAGGCGGAGATACAGATCAGGTCGGAAATAATCAGTGCATTGAACGAAAAACATCATTCTACTGAATTACTTCTTTCTTCAAGCCTGGAGGAACTGAGAATAAAGAACGCAGCATTGCAAGGCGAACTTGATGTGCATAAATCAAAACAGGGAGAGCTCGACCGGCTGCAGGAAGAAAGGCAGCGGCTGACCGGGGAACTGGTCAAAGGCCTGCAGGCCCGTATTGCTATGATGCAGCAAAAAGAAGGTGAGTTTGAGCGCTCGCTTGCCAGCATGACTGAGTTCCATAAGGAGGCAGATGAGCGACTCAAATCGGCTCACGAAACCCATGCAAAACTGATCCGCGAAAACGAGGAACTGGGAATGGACATGGTAGCAAAAAGCCAGTTGATAAGAAAACTGACCGATGAGAACACCTCAATGATCCGGCTTACGGCCGAAGCAGAGCAGGTGTTCGTTGAACGTTTGGCCGAAAGTGCAGCAAAACTGGCAGAGCTTGAGGCCAGGTACCAAAGCGTAACGCAGCAGCTGTCGGCATTCAGTGCAGTGCAGGAAAAGAATAATGAAGAGCTCATCGGATTGTTGCAGGCCAAAGTCAATAGTCAGCGTAACACTGTGAAGTGGTACCAGGACACGTATGAAAACCGTAAACTGCTTGGTATTGTCAAAGACAGAATCGTGAAGAAATTCAAATAGCCTAAATGAGCGATCAGCAAAACCATATTGAACGGCTCCGGAAGGAGATCAGCGAACTTGAAACCAGTCTTTCATGGTACAGGGATACCTTTGAGAACCGACGGGTGGCCGGAATTGTAAAAGACCGGTTTTTCCGTGCAAAAAAGAAGTTCAATAAGGCCGAAGGCCTTGAAGGACGCATTGCTGATTACATAAATAACAACCCGGTAACGGTCAGGTCAGCAAACAAGCTGCACAGTGTGTCGATAATCATGTTAAGTTTTAACAGGGTCGAGGATACACGGAAAGCTGTTAAATCTATTTACAAAAATACCACTGTTCCTTTTGAGCTGATAATCCTGGACAATGATTCAAACGAGGATGTACGGGCGGAACTTAAACAGTTTACGGAAAAGTATAAAGACCTCCGCGTTATTCTCGAAACAACAAATCTCGGGTGTGCCAAAGGCAGGGTTAAAGCCTCCCGGTTTGCAAAGTATGATCACCTGCTGTTCCTGGACAATGACATCATTGTAAGTCCTTATTATGTCGAAAATCTTTTCTCATTGCTTTACAGCCAGGAAAATGTGGCAGGCGTGTGTTGCAAAGTGGTTTTTCCCAACGGCAAAATCCAGTTTAATGGCGGACAGATGATCGAAGACGACGGGTACGCCCTTTACTCACTGCACGACGAGGGGCTGGAATTTGACGAGCCGGCGACGAACCGGTTCAATGATTGCCAGTGGATTCCAGGGGGAGCAACCATCTGGAAGCGTTCCGTTTTCGAAAAATTCGGGATTGACGAGGAGATGAAAGGATCATTTGAGGATAATGAAATCTGTTACCGGATCCGTGCCGCGGGTTACCTGTTGCTGAATTCACCCGCATCCATTGTCATCCACGATCATTTCGACTTCAAAAACACCATCTTCAAGAAAAATGAGGCGAAATATTATGCGGGCAGGAATGACCAGGGAAGGATTCTTGATGCGTTGCTTCATTTTTACAATAAACACCACCTGATTTTTTCTTTTGCATGGAAGAACAATCCATGGGATATGATCTGGAACCTTCACTCCAGGGAAGAAGTGCTCCGTTTCATCAGGGAAAATAACCACAAACTATGAACGTTCTCATCCTTTACGGTCCGCACGAAGCACCGGCCATCCAGGATATTTATTTTAATAACCCCTTCAGGATTCTTGAACGGAGAGAACCAGTCTATTTCAATCTTGTCGAAATTTCCAAACTGACCTGGGACCGCATTTACGAATACAGCCTTGTGATTGTATCACGCGTGTTTACCCAGCAGGTGCCGGACCTCATCCATTTCTGCAACAGGGCCGGCAAACCAATCCTCTTCTTCTTTGATGATGATATCCTGAATTTCCCGATCGAGTATTATCTCGACAATGAACCGTTCTATAAAAATAATGAACAGCTTATCATCGAGATACTCAAAAAATCATCGGCACTTGTTGTAAGCACTGAAAAGCTGAAGCAAACATATTCGGGGTTTAATGATATTATTTATGTTACCCCACCCTGCCTGAACAATGATTTTGTTGAGCAGCATGCAGTAAAGACCGGTTATGAGGCTCAGTCGCCGGTCTTTACAATCGGTTATGCCGGTAGCTTTGGCCACGTGATCGATTTCCGGTTTATGGAAAAGGCCCTGCTTGATTTCTATGAAGAGAACTATCCGAAGGTCAGACTCGAATTTATGGGCGTTGTACCCGAGGCTTTTTCTAAAAAGTTATCAGAAGGTGAAGTTTCCCTTGTGCACTGGCAACCGGACTATGCACAATATTTTAAAAACATTCTACAGGCAAAATGGGACCTGGCCTTGTGCCCGGTGATAGATTCCTCGTACACTTCCCACAAAACGAATGTAAAATTTCTTGAGTATTCGTCTTCGAGAATTCCTGGTATTTACTCGGATATCACCATCTATTCCGGGGATATCCAGGAAGGTGTAAATGGATTTCTTGCGAAAAACGATTATGATTCCTGGAAACGAAAAATTGATTTTGCTTTTGAAAACCGGTCCTCACTCCAGGCGGTCGGGAATGCTGGATACGATTATGTGACAAAACATTTTTCCAATGTTGATTCGGCCGACAGGTGGCATTCCATACTGGAAGTGTATCGCAAAAAAGGGCTGGCACGGTATAAGGAGCTTTTTGCGATATACTGGCATAAGGTCAAACGGTTCTATTCAGTAAAAGGGCTTAAAGGAGTGTGGACGAAAGCCAAGCGTTTTTTACGGCGGATTTCCATCAGTTCCAGACTCAGGAGTCAACCCGATAGCCAGGTATCCGCCGCACTCAATCTGGAATACGAGCTGATCTTTAAAAAAATTGAGGACAATTTTGATAAAAAAATTATTCGCAAGCAGGTCCTGTTTGTGGTGCCGTGGCTGTCTGTAGGCGGTGGTGACATGGTCAACCTCAACATTGCCGAGGGGCTGGACCCCGAACGGTACAGTCTTCATTTCATTACCACGGAGAAATCGAGCCACGAGTGGGAACCCCGGTTCAGGAAAATTACGAAGAACATTTTCCACGTGCGGGCTGCGCTCGATGAAGCCGAGCATTTCTGGGAGTATAACAACCTGGTGCTCGAGTACATCCGAAGAAGCAATCCCGATATAATTTTTGTTTCGAACAGCGCTATCGGCTACACATGCCTGCCTGCGATCCGGGACCAGTTTCCGCATATACGGATTGTGGATATCCTGCATGGCCAGGGCGGTGCACGCGAAGGGGGTGGGTTTCCGGAATTTTCAAAGCCGTATGATAGCTTTATTGAAACCCGTGTAACAATCAATGAGTACCTGAGGAATTTTATGATTGGTAAATACGGTATTGGCGCGCAAAAATTCCGTGTGATCCATAACTGTATTGACACGGATAAATTCCAACCGGCTGAAAACCGGCGTAAAGAAGTTTTTACCGTCAAGTTTATTGGCAGGCTGACGTATGAAAAACATCCGGAGAAGGTGATTGAGATTGCGGAGGTCCTATCCCGTAAACTGGCTGGCGAAAAACTTATATTTGAAATAATCGGTGACGGTCCCATGTATAATGAGCTTGACCAGCGTGTTAAGTCGCGTGAACTGACTTCAATAGTTAAACTTAAAGGGTACCGGGATGACATCAGGGAGCAATTGATGGGTGCCGATGCGCTTGTGCTGTGTTCAGAAATGGAAGGATTACCAATCGTGTTGCTTGAAGCGATGTCAATGGCCGTCCCCTGTGTATCGACCAGGGTTGGCGGCATACCAGAGCTGATCGACCACACCCGGAATGGATTTCTCGTAGACCCCGGGAACGAAATGGTAAACGCATTTGCTACGCATATTTACAGCTTGTATAAGGACCGGTCTTTATACCGGACAATTGGGAACGCTGCGAGGGACAAAATTCTCGATCAGTTCTCCATCAAAAAAATGGCATCAGCGTATGTTGACCTTATAAATAACCGGACCGATGGGTGAGTTGGAACGCGACCATACAATCAGGAAGCTGGAGTCAGAGATCATGAATCTCCGGGAGCAACTGTTATGGTACAAAAGAACCTATGAGGAACGGAGCCTGGCTGGAATCATTCTTGACAGGATCAGGAATGGCAAGACACGAAAAACGCGGGCCAGAGGGCCTTCAACGATGATTGACCCCTCAAAAGTGGATGTAAACACAGCGTCGGGTAAACGCACCATTGGTACCCTTTGTGTTATAGTCAATCATAACTACTACGAAAATTCAATCAGGTTAACCCAGACTGCAGGTCAGTATTTTGACTGGGTGTTGCTTGACAGCGGATCCGGGCAGGTACCGCCGCATGCGATACGTTTACCAAATATTTATTACACCGGTTTGCTGAACAACGCTGTGGCGATTGCCACAGCCAAAGGTTATCGGCATTTATTTTTTGTATGCTCTGATGTGTTAATCGATGATACAACCGCTGCTGGTATGGCAGCCCGGCTTGTGGAACCACAGATGGAAAATACCGGGCTGTATTCCCCCGCTTCTACTGGCGGAAGTTATGGGTTCTGCCGGAAGCAGCCGGGCAGTCAGCTGCGGGATGTGCCTTTCGTGGAAGGCTTTGCGTTTGTGGCTGACCTGGGAATCATGAACCGGCTTTGCCCGGTCGACACTACAAAGAATCTCTATGGCTGGGGTCTGGACGTTGCAGCAGGCTATCTCGCCAGACAGGCAAAAATGAATATTGTTATTGACGACCGGATATCGATGGATCACACGGTTGGTACAGGATATTCAAGGGAGACAGCGGAACTGGAAATGCTGACATGGGTCAATACCCTTAATGATCCGGGCATGTCAGAATTTTTTAAAGAACAGCTGGCAGAAACATCTGCTACGGATACCGGAACAACCAATGAATAATAAGTCCAGGAAAATATGGCTCATGACTTCCGAGTTTCCCCCGCTTTCCGGTGGAGGCATCAGCACGTATTGTTTTGAAACAGTAAATATGTTTGTTCGCCAGGGGCATGAAATAATTGTGTTCACCCAGGATACAAAAACCAGCGGGATTACTGAATCGGATCGAGGGTCATACCGGCTTGTGACGTTTAATCCCGATAACTTTTATACGGCAGCTTTTCTTGGGTACGAAGCCAACCTGGCGTTTGCATTTTCCGAGGTCATAAAAAAATATATGGAGAGCGAGGGCGTGCCGGATGTACTTGAATCGCAGGAGTACCTTGGTATTTGCTATTACGTCCTCCAGTTCAGGCATCTTGGCTACGAGCTTTTCTCCGAACTGAGGGTGCTGATTACTTTGCATAGCCCATCTTTCCTGTACCTCGAATACAATAAGGTCATTTATCATCGGTTGCCTTACTATTGGGTGGGTGAGATGGAAAAGGCCTGCATGCACGCCGCAGATATGCTGATTTCGCCCAGTGCATACCTGGTTCCGGAAATCAATAGCAGGCTCAATCGTAAACTGAAGGACGTACATGTACTGGTCAATCCATATGATGTAAACGAGGCTTTCCGGTTAAAGCCATCCCGAGCCGGGAAGATTGTATTTTTCGGCAAACTGACTCCCCAGAAAGGCATCCTTGAAGTACTGCGTTATTTTGAAAAACTATGGTCGGAAGGATTCAAACAGGAATTTGTGGTAATAGGGGGAGGTAATCATCTCTATCATCCGGAAGGAATTGATATGATTGATTTTCTCCGGAGAAAATACAGCGAACAGATAAAGATTGGCCGGTTGAGGTTCACCGGGCCCATATCTCCGCAGGAGATTGAACGGGAAATCGGCGACGCTGCGGTTGTTGTGATTCCCAGCATCATCGATAACCTGCCTTACACCGTACTGGAAGTAATGGCGCTGGGCAGATTGGTTCTTGTATCAAAGCAGGGAGGGCAGTCGGAGGTGGTAACCGATGGTGTTGATGGATTTGTTTTTGACCACGATGACCCTGCGTCGTTCGGTGTAAAACTGGCAAAGCTGCTGAGTCTTGACCAGGATAGCAGCACACAGGTAATGTCAGCAGCAAGGGAAAGGATCAAAGCAGGGTATAGCCATGAATCTGTTTACACCAGGAAAAACATTTTGCTTGACCAGCTCGTCGCCAGTCCAGCTCCTTCGTTGTTTCCCTTTATTGAGCCGCCGGCAAAAAATAGCCATCTGGGGAGTAACACGTACAACGATCCTTTATTAACGGTTGTCATACCGTTTTTTAACATGGGTGCGTTTTTGGAAGAGGCTGTCCAGTCGGTTATAAGATCCAGTTACCAACAACTGGAAATAGTGATTGTAAATGACGGAAGTACGGAAAAGGAGAGTATGGAAGTGCTGGATAAAATGGCTTTACACAAACAGGTGCGCATAATTCACCAGGAAAACCAGGGATTACCTGCAGCGAGGAATTGCGGCGCACTTGCCGCAGCCGGACAGTGGCTGGCATTCCTTGACCCGGATGATTCCGTTGAACCTTCCTACTATACCAAAGCCATTCGGGTGCTGGAATCCAGGGCCAATGTCACGTTTGTTGGTTGCTGGGCCCGTTATTTCGGAGCGAATAGTGCCTGCTGGCCCGCATTCAATCCGGAGCCTCCATTTTTGCTTGTTCATAATATGATAAACAGCAGCGCGCTGGTGTACCGGAAATCTGCTTTCCTGGAAAGCGGGATGAACGACAGCAGGATGGTGTTTGGAATGGAGGATTATGAGAGCGTGATCTCAATGGTTGAAAACGGCAGGCAGGGTGTGGTACTGCCGGAACTTCTCTGGAATTACCGGATCAGGAAAAATTCTATGGCCAGGTCATTTACCAGGGATAAACAGCTATACCTGTACCGGCTGATCAGTTTAAAACACAAGGCCATTTTTGCTCGGTATGCCGATGAAGTTGCGAACCTCCTGAATGCAAATGGCCCTGGCATCGAATATGATAATCCCACTTTGTTGTACGCAATGCCGAAAAGCTGGCTGCTCAGCAATAATGCAAGCCGCAAACTGATTTCGGTTATCAAGTCGAATCCTGTTCTCAGGAAGTATGCAATCAGGTTAAAAAAGAAAATATTCAAGGGTTAAAACGGCTGAAGCCCAAAGCCTGCCGGTAATGTAGGTTTGATTGTATTTGGCTTAAATTTGTGCCCCCATGACAAAAAGGAAAAAATTGAATTTAAACAGAATAAAATGAGTGTAGGAATATTGAAAGACTGGGGCCGAAGGTCAAACAAACTGGAAAGGCTATGGCTGCTGGCAAAGATTGAGTTCAAGCTGAGGTATTATGAAAACAAACTGGGCCTGCTATGGGCCCTGCTTAAACCGGTATTGGATATCTGCATATACTATGTGGTGTTCCAGATAGTACTGAAACAGAATATTCCAGCCTTTGTGTCCTACCTTTTTATAGGGCTGATCATGTGGAACTTTTTCGTAGAGTCCACTTCAGGCACTATCCAGATACTGAGCAGTAAAAGATATCTGTACGAGTACAGCAACATGAATAAGATTGAGATTTATATATCAAGCCTGGTTGCAAATTCCATTGGGTTCTTTTTCAATTTCCTGATGTTTGTCATTTACTACAATGTGTTTGAGCCCCAGTCAACCGGATTTTCGGTCATGAACTTCTGGATAGTCCCGATCTTCCTTAATCTTTTTGTCCTTTCGCTCGGCATTTCCCTGATACTATCGAACATCTATATCATTGCAAAAGATATCAGCCAGATCTGGTCAGTGGTGACTGCATTCCTTGTCTTCCTGTCACCCATCTTTTACAAACTCAGTATTTTCAAGGAGGCATTGCCAAATTTCGATTACGGCAATCCAATAGCCGGTATTATCATCAATGCGCGTCGCGTGATGATGGATAACCAGGCTCCCGATTTTGAACTGTTTGCATTTGACTGCGGATATGCATTGCTGCTGCTTTTACTGGGAATAATACTGTTAAACAAACTGGGCTCCAAAGCCTCTGAAAAATTATAGATTATGTCAGACGTTGTGATTCCGGCGATCGCCGCAAAGAATATCAGCAAGACCTTCCACATTACGGAAGACAGCCATAACACGGTAAAACATCGTTTATTCAACTTATTTAACCCACCGAGATCCAGGCACGTTGCCGCACTGAAAATGATGAGCCTTGAAATCAACAAGGGCGAGTGCATCGGATTACTTGGAAGGAACGGCAGTGGGAAGTCGACCCTGGTGAAAGTACTATCAGGCGTTTATCCGACCGACACCGGATATCTCAAAATTAATGGTACAACCATGCTGATGAACCTGGGTGTGGGTATGAGCCACGAATTAACTGCCCGGGAGAACATTTATGTATCGGGTTCTGTGCTGGGCCTGAGGATCAAGGATGTGGATGCCATATTTGACAAAATTGTGGAGTTTGCAGAACTGGAGGATTTTGTGGACACGAAGATCAAATTCTTCAGTTCCGGTATGGTTGCGCGTCTTGGCTTTTCCATCGCAGTGAATGCTGGTGCAGATATCATGTTTCTTGACGAAATATTTGCGGTAGGGGATGTCAAGTTCCAGGAGAAAGCGGTCAAGGTTTTTGAAAGTTCCTGGATCAAAGGGAAAACGGTAATACTTGTCAGTCACAGTATGGAAGTGATCAGGAAGTATTGCCAGCGTTCAGCCTATATGCAGAACGGTGAACTGAAATTTATCGGTAATACGGACCAGGCGATTGACATGTACCTGGCCGATAACAAGTAACGGCTATTGCAATTCAACTTCGCTGGTTTCGTGCCGGACCCTGGTATTGTCAGCAACCAGAAGGATGAGCAGCAGGAAACTGAAGATCATACTTCCCAGGGTGCGATCAAAATAGTTTTCCGTAAACATGGCGATTGCTGCTACTAAAGTGAGTACAATGGAGATACCGTCCCTTGCTTTGATGAATCGAATCAGGGGCAGCAGGATCCATCCGGTGAAAAACAAAAGAAATCCGATCAGCCCGGTCGAATACAGTATATCGAGGTAGTTGTTGTGGACATTTTTGTTGGTTTCGATGGCGAACCGAAATTCTTTTTCCCGGTAAACGGCCATAAGCTCGTCGCGTTTGTCTCCAATACCTACGCCGGTCAGACTATGTTCTTTGAATAGTTTCCAGCCCAATGGCCACGCCGCCAGCCGAAAGTTGGCCCCGTTCCACTGGTCGGCCGTCAGCGAATCATTGTAGTGGCTTTCGCGGTTGGTATTTTTGTAATCGAAGCTGGTCAGTCGGAGTTCCTGGAAGCGGTTGATCGTGTTGGGGAAAAATTTGACGATCAGGAACCCACCGATGCCGATCGCGAGCAGCAGGGTAAATCCTTCGAGGTATTTTTTCCTTCCAAAAAGGTACACGAAACAAAAGATAAAGAGGCCTGCATAAAGTACAAACATCATGTTCCTGCTGGCAAGCATGTAGCTGATCACAAGTAAAACTGCAATGCCAAATGCCATCCATCCATGATATTTTTTAAAACTACCGGAATAAAAAATGATCCAGGCGAAGATAAAAATGGACATATTCACCAGCAGGGATGTGTAAATGGATTGCTGTCCGATCAGGTATGATACCGAGTCGTTGTACAGCCAGAAATTAAGTCCGGTTTTGTTATACTGGTACACTGCGAAGGAAAGCGAGACCAGGCAGGCAATGAGGGTAATAACGGCTGCACCAACCAGGATCCTGTTGCGAAGGGCTCGCCTGATTTCCAGGGTGCCAAGAGTAAGCGGTAGTAACAAAAGGGGCAGTCGCAGTTCCAATACCCTGCCCGCGGAATGCTGGTTAGCGGAAGTAAAGGCACTGACAAGTAGCCAAAGGGCGAATCCAACCATTAGCAGCAGGAAAGGCCTTTGTTTAACCAGGCGGAGCTTTGCGGAAAATGGCCCCCAGGCTAAACAAAAAACAGAAAGGATTGTGAGGGCGAATGGCGTGGCAGGTTTGATGGAAGAAATAAAGAAGGTTGAATAAAAAAGTAATGACAGGAATAAAAAAATCTGTTCTTTTTTCTTCATAAACCAGGTTTGGAAGCAAAGGTAGTTGCTGCCGGATATCATGAAATAAAAGCGGCAAAATAAATATTCACTGGTGCAGCTTTGGTTGCTCGCAATTTGGTTGGTCAATGGAATTACTATCGGTGGTAATAATTACATATAATGAAGAGCTTAACATTGCAAAGTGCCTGCAAAGTGTACAGGGGCTTGCAGACGAAATAGTAATCCTTGATTCTTTTTCGTCTGATTCAACTGTTGAAATTGCCCGGCAATTTGGTGCGAAGGTGTACCAGCAAAAGTTTGCCGGTTATGTTCAACAAAAAAACAGTGCGCTTGCCCTTGCCACCCATAACCGCGTGCTTAGTCTCGATGCGGATGAAGAACTAAGTAGCGGGTTGTTTGCATCCATTGCGGCAGAGAAAAAGAATTTTCAAATGAAGGCTTATAAAATGAACAGGAGGGCATTTTATTGCGGCCGTTTCATTTTGCATGGCAGCTGGTATCCTGAACCGAAGGTCAGGTTATTCGATCGCAGGGCGGTAACCTGGGGTGGACTGGATCCACATGACAGGGTGGTGCTGCCCGCAGGCATTCCCATTGGCCATTTAAAAGGCGATATACTGCATTACATCTGTGACTCGGTTGAAGAACATCGACTGCGGAGTGTGAATTTCAGCAACATCGCGGCACGGAGTTTATTTGATGCGGGTAAAAAAACAAACTGGTTTAAAATACTTGCCAGCCCTGCCTGGTTTTTTTTGGTGGACTATATTTTTAAAGCAGGCTTTCTTGACGGATGGAGGGGATGGAAGATTGCGAGTATCCAAACAAGATATCATTTTGAGAAGTACAGGAAGTTGAGGAAGTTGTGGAAGATTGCAAAATGACTATATCATTCAGGCTTTCTGATCTTTCCAGACTTTGAGGGGATTAAATATTCAACCCGCCACAAACACTGATTGACTGTCCCGTAATATACGAGCCCATATCCGAAGCAAGGAACAACGCCGAATTCGCAATGTCTTCTGCTGAAGCAAAACGTCCAAGGGGAATACCTGCTTTATATTTATCAGCGGCCTCGCCCGCTTGCAAATAGGAAGTCATATCGGTTTCAACGAAACCAGGAGCAATCGCATTGCAACGGATATTCCTGCTGCCAAGTTCTTTTGCCACCGATTTTGTAAAACCAATCACGCCCGCCTTTGAAGCAGCGTACGATCCCTGACCTGCATTACCCATTTCCCCGATTACCGAGCTCATATTAATAATCGATCCCGCACGGGCCTTCATCATTGGTTTGATCACCTGTTTGGTCATATAAAACACGCCGTTCAGGTTGACCTGGATTACTTCTTCCCATTGTTCGGGAGTCATGCGGAGCAGTAAATTATCTTTGGAAATACCTGCATTGTTTACGCAGATATCAATCGTCCCGAATTCTTTCAGCACGTCAGCCACAAATGATTCGCAGGCCGCATAATTACCGGCATTACTCTGGTAAGCTTTTGCTTTTACCCCAAGCCCGACCAGCTTTTCTTCCAATGCTTTTGCCTTGGATGCACTGCTGTCACTCACGTACGTGAAAGCCACGCTGGCGCCATGTTCGGCAAATTTCAACGCGATCGCTTCGCCAATTCCCCTTGCAGCACCCGTAACAATGGCAACCTTGCCTTCCAGTAGTTTCATATGTCCGATTTTTAAAGGAACAATAAAATGGTAAAATAAATAATGAGCCTGTAGATTATGAACAGGCAAAGTAAAGTGAACGCAACCAGAAAAAGAACTGTTTTTAAAATTGCCCATCCGGTTTTCTCCTGGTAAAACCTTTTCAGCGCGATGGTCCAGGATGGGATCAGTGCCAGGATAATCAGCGGGCCCATTAAGCTGTCGCTGTAATCGAAGATCTTACCGGTGGTGAACTGGATCACAACCGCCACCAGGTACAACGACAGCGGGATAATCAGGAATGCCACAAGGATGAAATGGGTGACAAGTTCCGTACCTAAAATAAAATGGTCGAAGTAATAGCGGCGTTTTTTATAAAACAGGATTTTCAGGAGGAAAGCCGCCATTGGCAGCAACAGGAACAACATGATCTTGGCAAACTTCGGTGACTTATGGTCATATCGTTCAGCCAGCTGTTCCATACTAATTCCCCGGGTAGCAGCTTTTACTTCAGCTGCCTGTTGTACCCAGCCCATGCCATTTGACCTGGAGCCGCTGATCATCAGGTCCAGGCTCAGGTTGAGCCCTTGTGCCAGTGGAAAAATGAGGTAAATAACCACTACCATCAGGAACAGCGAAATGGGTTTGAAATATTTTTTCCGGATGCCATTGCAGTAATCGAGCGAGAACTTACCGGGACGGATAAAAATGGTTTTAACAGTAGCCGGGAAACTGCCCTCGAGATGGGTGATGAAATGGATGCCTTCTTCGATAATATGGCCGAAACTTTTATCGTGGTCCGAATACACTTTCTCGCCGCATTCACCGCAGTAGTTGCTGGTAACGGAATTGCCGCAGTTTTTACAGTTGGTTGGTGCAGGGTTCATGGAAGGACCAGTCTTGGTGTGCAGAATGAATATACCAAGATTTTTTTCAACTGCAGAAACGGGGGCGGGCGTTTTCGAGGGGTGAAGCCATCCGGTCGTTGTGGGATGACAGGTCCCTGCGGGATGACAGATCTTTCCGGAATGACAGATCTCTACGGGATGACGAGTCCCTGCGGGACGATGGGTCCCTGCGGGAGCGGGATGACCGGCCCGCTACGGGGCAATTACAGCAACGCCAGGATTTCTTCCAGGAAGGTCCGGTCATTACTTAACCTGGGAATCTTATGCTGGCCACCCAATTTTCCCCGGCTGTGTAACCAGTCGCTGAACACTCCTTTTCGCAGGGCATGGACAACGGGTAAACCAAGCGCAATATCTTTCTGCCGTTTGGCTTCGTAATCGCTGTTTACATTTTTCAGTTCGGCGTCAAGCGCCTGGGTAAATGCAGCAAGATCCGATGGTTCGCGGTCAAATTCAATCAGCCATTCGTGGGCTCCATTGGCATTGTCGGAAAAATAAACAGGAGCTGCAGTATAATCATTTACAATAGCACCTGTTTTTTCGCAGGCAACGGAAATTGCCTTATCCGAGTTATCAACGATCAGTTCTTCGCCAAACGCATTGATATAATGTTTGATCCGGCCTGAAACCTTTACCCGGTATGGATCCGTGGACGTAAACTTGATAGTATCACCAACCAGGTATCGCCATAACCCGCCATTGGTACTGATGATGAGCGCGTAATTTTTACCAATCTCTACTTTATCGAGACCGATGGTTTCCGGAAAATCCTTGCCATACTCACTCACCGGCATAAACTCCATAAAAATGCCGTGATCCGTAAATAACAACATGCCATCGTCGCCCGGGTTTTCCTGCGCAGCAAAAAACCCTTCGCTGGCATTATACATTTCGAGGTAATTGATCTTTTTGCCGATCAGGCGATCAAACTGTTCTTTATACGGGGTAAATGAAACACCACCATGCATGTATAACTC
>SDZZ01000785.1 GCA_004173255.1 Chitinophagaceae bacterium
ACCTACTATTTCGATGTTCTCTGTTTTTGCACTGTTGAAGATCCAGTGCACATTCGAATGGGTGAGGCCCGCAACACCAATGCGCAGCGGGTTGTTTTTTTGGGCAGACAACATGAAAGGGACCAGGTAGAATACTACGATAACCGAACGAAGTATTGCGGTATGTGAAGCAGCTTTAATTTCCATGGCAAGTGCTGATTTAACAGGGAAACCTCCCCGTGCACCAAGTTATATAAATTAGGTGGTAAGGCGGGACGGCATACCGCATAAAAAAGCCCCGGACCACCTCCGGGGCTCTGCGAACTGCCTTCTTATAATAAATCGTAGGTATTATTATAATCGGACAGCAAGCTCTGATTATACACCAAAAAAAACACCACGGCTACCTGGCCTGGAAAAGCCTGGTACTGCATGATGAATTCGTTTAGAAACTTTTGGGTTATCCTTCACCATGGATCAGGGGTACGGGAAATGACACATGGTTGCTGCAGCAACATGTGTTTCCGGCGTAAACAGGAATGGGATCAGATAAGGATCCGGCGATGCAGGATCACAAGGTCTCCGGTTTGAACCCGTCTATCGGGACCGGACAGGGAAAGAATGCGCGGGTTGGACTGTAACCGGAAAACGAAATTGTTTTCGGGCAGTTCGCACAGGGATAAATAATGTTTCTTCGTTTTTTCAAGAAGGTCTTCTTCCAGTTCGACCGGCTGGTCAACAACTGTTGATGCAAAATAGCAGGTAACTTCCGAATGATGGGCCACATGCGTTGTATTCCTGTGGTCAAACAGGGACTGGACGCTGCTTCCGGCAAACGCCAGCTTGCCTATGAGCACAAGCAGGAAAAATATGATGTAATGTGGTTTACGCATAAGCTGATGGAGTTCCATCACAGGCCTTATCGAATGAATGAGCTACTAAAGTAGAGAAATCCGCCTTGATTCCAAAAAATTCCGGAAGTTTTTCATTTGCCAGATCCTGCGGGGCAATTGCTTCACAACTTTATAAATGCTGCCACCGTTGCCAACAGAAACTGCCTTCTGCCCGGAACACGGCCGGGTATTTACATGTATAAATTCACGATCCGCAGTGCGCTATCACCCAACTCCGGTTGCAAAAAACGGATGGGTTTCCCCTTATTTACCCCAGTCAAACGTTTGCCTGAAATGCAGTGCCTGCAAACGTTTGCCGGATCAAACAGCACATTTCCTCGTTAAGTTTGAGAGACAACGATGCTGGATGTGCTGCAGATTGCTGACGTGGAAAATGAGTAGCTGTTGTTTGATCCCTACCCCCTCCCAACCCTACCACGCTTTATCAC
>SDZZ01000786.1 GCA_004173255.1 Chitinophagaceae bacterium
ACATTATATGATGCCATCGTGATTGCCGGGAAATCCGATGCGGGGTTCTGGGTAAAAGATTATTATAACGAATTGCGCAGCACCAATGCAAAGCTGTACAATTCGCTTCTTTATAATGAAGGGCCAAAAAGCGCACTGAAGGTGACGCCTGTTAAACCCGAATTCGGGACCGAGTCGGTCCAGATCAATGGCTACGAAGTGTTGAATAAATATTTCGATGTGTTGTTCAGCCATAACCCCAAAGTGGTGGCCTTTGGTGAGGACCTTGGGCAGATAGGCGACGTGAACCAGGGGTTCACCGGCCTGCAGGCGAAGTACGGGAGCAACCGGATTTTTGATACAGGCATCCGTGAAGTGTCCATCATGGGACAGGGCATCGGGCTTGCATTGAGAGGGCTTCGTCCTATTGCTGAAATCCAGTACCTCGATTATTTATTATATGGCCTGCAGCCACTGAGTGATGATGTGTCCTCCCTTCATTATCGCACCTATGGGCAACAGAGCTGTCCGCTGATTGTCCGTACCCGCGGACACCGGCTTGAAGGGATCTGGCATAGCGGTTCGCCTATGGGCATGATCATCAACTCACTCCGCGGCATGTATGTGTGTGTACCGCGCGACATGGTACAGGCTGCCGGTATGTATAACACGCTGTTGCAGGGCAATGATCCGGCCATCGTGATCGAATGCCTGAACGGGTACCGCCTCAAAGAAAAGCTACCTTCCAACCTGCTGGAGATGGCCGTGCCGCTTGGTATTCCGGAAGTGGTGAAAGAAGGTGCTGACGTTACCATCGTTTCGTATGGTTCAACATTAAGGATCATCCGCGATGCGGTGAACAGCCTCGAGAAAGAAGGCATCAGCTGTGAGATCATTGATGTACAGACCCTGCTGCCATTTGATATCAATCACCAGATTGTGGAGTCGCTCAAAAAAACCAGCCGCATTATTTTTATCGATGAAGATGTGCCGGGTGGTGCCGCGGCATACATGTTCAATAAAGTAATGGAAGAACAGGGTGGTTATAAATACCTCGACGTATCACCAAGAACGATCACCGGTAAAGCCCACCGTCCGGCCTATGGCAGTGATGGTGATTACTTCAGCAAACCGAATGCGGAAGAAATTGAAACGGCAATCAGGGAGATGATGGCGGAGTAATAAACAGGAACCTGAAACCATCTGTATGAAACTCACACTATACCAGGTCGACGCATTTTCGGATAAATTATTCAGCGGGAATCCCGCCGCAGTGGTGCCGTTGGAACAGTGGCTCGACGAGTCGCTGATGCAGCAACTCGCGATGGAGAACAACCTGGC
>SDZZ01000265.1 GCA_004173255.1 Chitinophagaceae bacterium
CCCCCGTCGCACGCCCCGCAGGCCTCCAATCCGGTCATCTTTGCCGATGTTCCGGATGCTTCCATTGTACGTAGCGGTAAGTATTACTACATGAGCAGCACCACCATGCACATGAATCCCGGTGTACCCATTATGCGGTCGGCCGACCTGGTCAACTGGAAACTGGTCCGCTATGCATACGATACATTGGCCGACATGGACGAAACCAACCTGGTAAACGGGAAGTCATCGTACGGGAAAGGTACCTGGGCCAGTTGTATCCGTTACCACAAAGGCCGCTACTACGTATCCACCTTTTCGCAGACCACCAACAAAACCTACATTTTCTCCACCGACAATATTGAAAAGGGAAAATGGAAGACCACTTCATTCAGCCCATCCTATCATGACCACAGCCTCTTCTTCGACGACGATGGCAAGGCCTGGCTGGTTTACGGAACAGGCAACCTGAAAATTGTACAACTGAACGCCGACCTGTCGGGCATTCAGCCCGGATCCGAAAAAGTCCTGATCGAAAATGCAAGCGGACCGGCAGGTGAACAGATCGCCCTTCGCGCAGAAGGTTCCCAGTTGTTCAAAGTTCACGGCAATTATTTCCTGTTCAACATTACGTGGCCGCGCAACGGTATGCGTACCGTGGTAATTCACCGGGCAGCAAAACTGGAAGGTCCGTATACCGGACGGGTAGGTTTACAGGACCTTGGTGTTGCCCAGGGGGGCCTGATCGATATGCCCGACGGCACATGGTACAGCTACCTTTTCCGCGACTATGGCGCCGTTGGGCGCATACCTTACCTGGTGCCGGTGACATGGGTCGATGGCTGGCCGGTCCTCGGTACCAATGGAACCGTGCCTGAGTCCCTTAACCTGCCTGCATCACGTGGGTTGATCCCGGGCATCATTGCCCCCGATGACTTTAACAGGAATAAAAACGATAACTCACTTCCACTTGTATGGCAGTGGAACCACAACCCCGAAAACCGTTTGTGGTCGCTCACCCAGCGAAAGGGATATCTGCGGCTAACCACCGGCAGGATCGACAGCAGTTTTACGGGAGCGAGGAATTCCCTTACACAACGCACGGCCGGACCGATGTGTTCGGCCACCACGGCCGTGGAAACAGGTGGTATGAAAGACGGTGATGTGGCGGGTCTTGGATTGCTGCAGGAACATTTCGGGCTCGTTGGCATACGGGTAAAGGGTGGCCAACGTGAGATCATCATGATCAATGCCGGAGGGAGCACCCCGGTAGTTGAGGCATCCATACCATTGGATCAAACACGCGTTTACCTGCGGGCGTCGTGTGATTTTTCGGAGAAGAAGGACGAGGCACAGTTCTTTTTCAGTACCGATGGCAAGACCTGGAAAGCCATCGGGACAACACTGAAAATGAAGTACACCCTTTCGCACTTTATGGGCTACCGGTTTGCCTTGTTTAATTATGCCACACTCACCACAGGTGGGTTTGCCGATTTCGATTACTACCAGGTGACCAACAGGTAAAAAGAAGAATACGATATGCAGTCCGGCAGCACGCAAAAAGTCCGGATCATTCAAACATAAAAAAACAATTTCTCAATTGTAAACACCAGATATGAAAAAACACCTGCTAGTCATTGCTCTCTGTTCGCTTGGCCTCGTCGCCAGCAGCCAGGATCTTGTTTCGATCGATGTAACCAAATCGAAAGACAGGATCAACAGGAACATCTACGGCCATTTTTCCGAACACCTTGGCCGTTGTATTTACGACGGGCTGTACGTAGGCGACAACAATAAAACCATTCCTAACAAGGATGGTATCCGGCTCGACGTTATTGCCGCACTGAAAAAACTCAAAGTGCCGGTACTTCGCTGGCCCGGTGGTTGTTTTGCCGACACCTATCACTGGAAAGACGGGGTTGGGCCGAAGGCCAGCCGTCCAAGCATGCTCAACGTTTGGTGGGGCAATACAAAGGAAGACAACAGTTTTGGTACAAACGAGTTCCTGAACATGTGCGAAGAACTCGGGGCCGAACCATATCTCAGCGGCAACGTGGGAAGCGGTACTCCAGGCGAACTGAGCGACTGGATCAAATACACCACCCACCCGAACAAAAGCAGCCCCATGCCCGAAATGCGGGAAGCAAACGGAAGGAGTACGCCATGGAAAGTGAAGTTCTGGGGACTGGGAAATGAGGCCTGGGGATGCGGGGGAAATATGAAACCCGAATACTATGCAAACATCTACCGCCAGTACGCCACCTTCATGACCTCAGCCTCCAATAAGGACACCATTTACAAAATAGCCAGCGGTGCAAACGGGGATGACTATCACTGGACGGAAGTATTGATGAGGGACCTGCCGCCGAATATGTTTGATGCGCTGGGACTGCATCATTACAGCGTGATCAACTGGAATAAAAAAGGATCAGCAACCGGTTTCACTGAACAGGAATATTTTTCGACCATGAAACAGGCACTGAAGATGGAAGAGCTGATCACAAAACACAGCGCTATCATGGACAAGTATGACCCGCTGAAGAAAAAACACCTCGCCGTGGATGAATGGGGTGGATGGTACGATGTGGAGCCAGGCACCAATCCCGCGTTCCTGTACCAGCAAAACACCATGAGGGACGCCATGATTGCAGGAAGCAGTCTCAATATTTTTAACAACCATGCCGACCGCGTGAAGATGGCAAACCTGGCGCAGATCGTCAATGTACTGCAGGCAGTAATCCTCACCGAAGGGGATAAAATAGTACTGACCCCCACGTATCACGTAATGGAAATGTACAACGTACACCAGGACGCCATGATGTTGCCGCTGAAAGTAACCGGTACCGATTATGTGCTTGGCAGCGAAAAGCTGAAAGCTGTGAACGTTTCTGCTTCGCTGGATGCAAACGGGCTCACCCATATATCCCTGGTCAATATCGATCCACGCAAGGAACATACCGTTACCATCAACGTAACAGGGGCAAGTTACCAGGCGGTTGCGGGAAGGATCCTGAAAGCCGCAACCATGAATGATTATAATAGTTTCCAGTCGCCCGAAAAAATCAAACCCGCTGCTTTCAACGGGGCAACACTTTCAAAAAATAAACTGACAGTGAGGATCCCGGCAACCAGCGTGGTGGTCCTGGAACTGAAATAGATTCCGGCCATTGTGCAACAGCATGGCCTGGGTTGTAAAACTTTTTGACATGGAAAACAAAAACACTTCCCGTCGTACTTTCATCAGGAATACAGGTGTGGCAGCACTTGGATTGCCATTCCTCCAGCATGGCATTGAAACACTCAACAAACAGCATATGGAGTCAAAGAAAGATAAACTGGGGATTGCCCTGGTGGGACTTGGCGGGTACGCCGGGGGCCAGCTGGCCCCTGCCCTGCTGCAGACGGAGCATTGTTACCTTGCCGGTATAGTAACCGGCAGCCCGGATAAAATCCCGTTGTGGCAGAAGAAGTATAATATCCCGGATAAAAATGTTTACAATTACCAGAATTTCGAATCGATCGGCAACAATCCGGACATTGATATCATCTATGTGGTGCTCCCCAACAATATGCATGCTGAGTATACCATCCGCGGGTTTGATGCGGGTAAACATGTGATCTGCGAAAAACCGATGGCAATAAATGTGGCCGACTGCGACAGGATGATCGCCGCTGCAAAAAAAGCAGGAAAAGAATTGTCGATCGGCTACCGTTTACATTTTGAACCTTACAACCTGGAGATGGCGCGACTGGGTACATCAAAAACCTATGGCGCTATAAAAAAAATGGAAGGGGGATTTGGATTCAAGGCACAGGCCGGGCAGTGGAGACTGGATAAAAAAATGGCCGGGGGCGGTCCGCTGATGGACCTTGGTGTATATGTCATCCAGGGTATGTGTTATACCTCTGGCCTGGAACCGTTAAGTGTTACAGCAACCGAAGGAACGAAAACGGATCCTGCACGGTTTCCCGATGTGGAGCAATCACTGTCCTGGACCTTTGAGTTTCCGGGTGGCATCACAGGTAACGGTAAATCCAGCTACGACGATAGTTATAACTTCCTGCGTGCAGAAGCGGAAAAAGGGGATTTTGGTTTGAACCCTGCCTATAACTACAATGGCCAGCGGGGCACAACAGCAGCCGGGGTGATGGATTTTCCGCAGGTGAACCAGCAGGCCCGCCAGATGGATGCCTTTGCCCTGTCACTTAAAAATAAAACACGAAGCATTGTGCCCGGCGAACTTGGCCGTAGGGATGTACGATACCTGCAGGCCATCTACGAGTCCATGGCTACCGGTAAAAAAGTGAGTATAAATAAATGACGGATCACAATCCTGAACAAGTGAACGCAGACGGATCACACTCCTGAAAAGTAAACGCAGACGGATCACACTCCTGGACAAGTGAACGCAGACAAATCACATTCCTGGACAAGGGAACGCAGCCGGCAACACGGATCGGTAGAACGGGCAAACCGTTCACCCGATCTCAACGGCCGGCGGCGTTCTTTATCCGGAAAATCCGCATCGAATCATTGTTAACCGCAGCAACCACCAGTCGTTCGCCCGATGGCATCTTTATAGCCAGCAGGTCCTTCACGTCACCGGTAAGAAAGAAACCGCTCTGCCGGTTGGGTATACAGGTAAACGATTCTTTACCTTTGCTGCCCTTCAGGTAACAGCCATAGGATGCGTCGTACAAACCGGTCATTACCTCTGCCTGGTATTCATTGCCGGCCAGGATCAGGTCTTTGAGACCGTCCCCGTCAAAATCATCACAAAGGATTGAATTTACCGGTGAAAACTGGGCCTGGATTGGTAATACATGTTTCACAAACTTTCCATTGCCCGTGTTTTCAAGATAACAGGTTCTTGTTTCCACACATCGGTAACGGCTGATTGCATCCGCAGGTTTGTTCTTAAAAATTTTCTGGTAATCGGCTTTCGCAAAATCCCTGTTCAGCAGGAATTGTTTTTTTAATGCAGGCACCTGCTCGGACAGCCGTCCGCGGGCGGCCGCCGGATAAGAATGCCTGGAGCCAGTTCCGTCGGGGATGTAATAAAAAAAGAAAGGATCAATGCTCCCGTTTGCATCAAGATCGGTAGCAAAAAGTTCCATCGGCATTTCCGGACTGGCCCTGTATTCACAGTTGAGACCGAGATTGCCGGCCACCAGGTCAATGTCGCCATCATTATCGATGTCTGTGGCCAGCAGGCTTCGCCACATCCCTTCCATATCATGCAGCCCGGTGCTATCGGTAACTTCATTGAGTCGACCATGGTTGTTGGCAAAGAACCGCACCGGCATCCATTCACCGGCCAGCACCAGGTCCGTACTTCCATCGCCATTAAAATCCATCCACCGGGCAGCAGTCACCATACCGGCACGTTGCAGCTTTGCACATACCCCGGCCGTTACATCGGTAAATTTTCCACGGTCATTCCTCAACACAAATGAGGGAGGCGAGGTTGGGTAGGACGAAGACACCCTGCCTCCGATAAAAAGGTCCTCATCACCGTCGCCATCATAATCCCCCGCCGTTACGCATCCTGCCATCAGCCGCACAGCTGCGGGAATTGCCGATAAGTCGGGCTGGAAGGAACCCTTCCCGTTGTTCAGGTAAAGTCGCGGATGATAGTAACCAGAAGTATCAGGGTATTGCATGCCGCCGCCGGTGACCAGCAGATCCTGGTCGCCATCAGCATCGGCATCAAAAAAAACACAGTCCTGGTCTTCTTCATATTTACCGCCCTGCCCCAGCCGGGTACTATCAAATGACCCGGAAGCATTACCCGTAAAAACGGTGCCATGGTAGTTGAATGCCCCCCCGATAAAAAAATCCGTCACACCATCGCCATTGACATCACTGGTATCCATGAATGGACCCAGCTGCGAATAACGCTGGGGTAAAAGGCGCTGGCTTACATAATCATTCACGGATGTTTCCTGGTGCAGGAAACCGAATCCTGCCGACCCGGTGATTTCTTCAAACAATAAACCGCCGGTATTTTCATTGTTATGTGCCGGAACAAGCGAGGCATATTTATAATTTAATTCCAGGGTGGTGTCTGTACGCGGATGGATGATTACCTGGCTCTTTCCATCGGGCCAGTGTACAACCAGCGAGTCGGGGTTGCCATGCTGGCCCAACGCAGCAAACAACGTCTGGTCAACCGAAGAAAAATAACCACGTACAGGCTGTTGCTCCAGGTACTGCCGGAACCCTTGCTGGTAAACGGTTACGCCGGCTCCGATTCCGCGCCTGTTCAGTGAATCACCCTGCAGGTTAATCCGGAGGTAGTGGGTGGGCGACTGGCCGGACGGCTTATTACTGTTGTTGACGAGCACGAATGCCGGTTTATTGATATTACTGAC
>SDZZ01000787.1 GCA_004173255.1 Chitinophagaceae bacterium
GAATGAGCTGAAGGCGCAAATTTACACCCATATCGCCAAAAAGATGCAAGATTTGCCTGTCGGTTTTTTTTGCTATTTTTACTCAAACTGAACGGCATGAATAGTATTATCTCCGAGGGCGTACAGGTGAGTGTGGAGACATTCTATCAGCCCGATTACAGCAACCCTGTTCAATCGGAATTCATGTTTGCATATCGTATCACGCTCGAAAACCACAATGCATTCCCGATTAAACTTCATCGCCGCAACTGGAACATCTTCGACAGTAACGGCAGCCACCGCGAAGTGGAAGGGGAAGGGGTTGTCGGAATCCAGCCAACCATTGAGCCGGGCGAATCTTACCAGTATGTAAGCGGGTGTAACCTGCGTACGGAAATGGGGAAAATGGATGGATCATACCAGATGGAGAACCTCAACAGCAAGGCGATGTTCCAGGTCGATATCCCTTCGTTCGAGATGATCGTTCCGATGAAGAATAACTGAGTTTTTTGTCAGCGCGGCCGGAAATATCTTGCCCCGTCTATACCGGCATGGCCCGGTGCTTTCTTTTTATTTACAAACCTGTTGCGGGCCGATGCCGCTAAGGCCGGGTCATTGATATTTCCGGCCGCTTCTGCGCCTGCAATTCAGTTTAATTATACTTCATGGGGAAGATGCACTACTCACTGCGGTCAGTTATTTGGGTTTGTACTTTGCCTCTTCAATTATTTCACGGGGAGTCGCTTTCATGATTTCGTCGATACTGCGGGTGCTGTTTTTGGAGGCGTATTTTTTGACGATCTGCCATCCAATCCACTGGCCTATGTTGCCCGGTGACTGGTCGGGCGCAATGCTTTGGGTGAAGGGTGACTCACCGATGTAGTTCTGGATGGTGGCGGGTTCCAGCGACTCGAGGTTTTCATTGCTGATGATGTAGGCCCAGATCAGCCCTTCGTTTTCTATGCAGAAGTCCAGCTGGTTACGGGTATAGCCGGTCTTAATGGTATCATCCGCCGATGGCATAAATTTATCCAGCAACCACCACTGTTTACCTTTTTCTATCATCTGTGTG
Source organism: Chitinophagaceae bacterium (assembly GCA_004173255.1). GTDB lineage: Bacteria > Bacteroidota > Bacteroidia > Chitinophagales > Chitinophagaceae > JBEVJC01. Next base: position 1,052 of record SDZZ01000787.1, read on the forward strand.
ATCAGCGGCTGCGTGTTGCTTTTATCGGGATAAATATCATCCGTGACCAGTTTCATTACTTCCGGGATGATATATTCTTTGGAGAAACGTCTGCTTCTATAGAGCGGCGCCACATTGTTGATGAAGTACTCATCGTTATAAAGACTAAAATTTTCTCCTAAATAAAACTGCAGACTGATACCAATGAAATCCGGACCAATGAAATTGGGTGTATAATCACCATTGCCCATCCTTGCCAGATCCTCTCTTGAATTCATGGGACCCACTA
>SDZZ01000788.1 GCA_004173255.1 Chitinophagaceae bacterium
CCCATCATCCGCCTGCAGAGTACCAGCATTGCAACCGGGCCAGCGGGTGCTTATACTTTCACCGGCAACCTCATTATTAAAGATGTTACCAGGCCAGTTGAATTTAATTTCACCGCTACACTGAAAGCAACCGGCTATTTGTTTGAAGGCAGTTTTGATATCAACCGCCTGGATTTTCATGTAGGCAAGGAAAGCGCTACCATGTCGGAAAAAGTCCGGGTCACTTTAACCGTGCTCGCAAAATAGCCTGTTCATTATTTTAGCCTGCCTTCATATCTTTGACCATGCCTAAACTGGTTCGAATATTTTTCTGGGGATTGATGATCAGCTTTCTTGGTTCCCTGCCGCTCGGCACATTGAATGTCGCTGCCATGCAGATCGGCATCCAGGAAAGCTTAAAAAATGCAGTGTACTTTTCCATTGGTTCCTTGCTGGTAGAAATGGTGTACGTGCGGATTTCCCTGGTAGGCATCGACTGGATCCGGAAGCAGGAGAAGCTGATGAAAGTGATGGAATGGATCACCCTTGGCATCGTACTGGCCCTGGCCATCGGCAGTTTTATTGCGGCTACGCATCACAGTGGTAATGCTAAAAACGTAATGCTGAACAACAATATGCACCGCTTGTTGCTGGGTATGTTTATGTGCGCCATCAACCCGGTACAGATTCCTTTCTGGTTTGGCTGGAGTACGGTACTGTTCACAAAAAAAGTACTGGAACCGAAGAACAGTCATTACAATTCATACATCTTCGGCATCGGCCTGGGCACGCTGTTCGGCAATTGTGTATTCATCTTTGGCGGTAAATGGATCGTGCAGCGCATCTCCAACAGCGAGCAATACCTGAACTGGGTGATCGGAGGCATTTTTACCCTTACCGCCATCATCCAACTCTGGAAAATATTAAAGCATAAAGATGCGGTGCAGAAAATTCAGGACCTGTAGACCTACAATGGATGCCCCAGCCAGGCGAGCGTTTTGTACAAAACGAAGATGATGGTGATGGCCAGCGAAATAGAGAACACATACCTGCCATTCTCCCGCGAAGCTTTATCGTACACATAAAATTTTTCACCGCTGTAAGGATTGATGGTCCTGGAAAAAGCATAATGATAGCCAATGATCATTCCGAGTACGCCAATGATGCAGATCCAGCCAATGGCCAACCCGGCGGCACTTGCTTCCCGGCCATGTTCCAGCGATCGGTTTTCATTCGCGATGATAGCCTGCCGGCGTGCGGCAATTTCATCGGGAAGTAATTGTCGCTCCTTCAATTCATTTTCTGCTGCCAGCAACATCAGCGGATCCCAGTCATTGAAC
>SDZZ01000266.1 GCA_004173255.1 Chitinophagaceae bacterium
TACCAACAACCTTCGGTTTTTTAACCATCTGCCTGCCGGCGAACTGGAAAAGGAAATGGCGAAGGCGGATCTGGTGATTTCGCGAAGCGGTTATTCTACCGTCATGGACCTGGCAAGGATGGGAAAGAAATCGATCCTGATTCCCACGCCAGGGCAAACAGAGCAGCTGTATCTTGCAACCTACCTGCAGGGAAAAGGATTTGCGCTGGCTGGAAAACAGGAAAACTTCGAGCTGGAAGCTTTGCTGGACAAGGCCCGTGCATTCTTTGCAAAGGACGGCATGTCATCTGACAGCCTATCAGCCGGACCTGGCCATTTATGGTTGGGAGCCAATACTGGGGCAAATGATAAACTTCCATTACTGGTAGAAAGCTTCGTTGAGCGAATCACGAACAAGTGAAACGATGCTGGTGATTGGTGAACACTCGTGCAACAACCCTTAAAGAAAACAAGGGGCATCAGTCATCCCCGGCCTTCGGGTAGTCCGCAAACCAGAACTCCTTGTCACTATCCTTGAAATCTTTCCAGTGTTTGATGGGAATCTTCACCGCAAAGATGCCGCAGGTGGGCAATTCATCAATTCGGGTATGGGTCAGCTGGTTGGCAAAATCAGTAATGCCATTGTTGTGGGAGAAAATCGCAATGGTATCATGTTGATCGGATACCTGGCTGATCACTTCAAAAAAAACCGGAGGTTCGGCCAGGTACAACTGTTCATTAACAATGATGTCGTCCTTATCTCCGTTGTATGCCTTTATAAAAAGTTCTGCCGTCTTCTTTGCCCGTTTGGCCGGGCTTGCAATGAACGCATCGATACTGACTTTTTTATCCAGCAGCCGTTTTGCCATCATCGGTGCGTCGTGTTTACCCCGCTCATTTAACGGCCTGTCGAAATCCTTGATGGAGAAATCTGCCCAGGAGCTTTTTGCATGGCGGATGAGCAGAAGTTTTTTCATCAATACCCCCGTACGTTTTTCCCTTCCATGTAATTAATGAATGCCTTGTTCACCACTTTATTGCCGCCGGGTGTCGGGTAATCGCCGGAGAAGTACCAGTCGCCCAGGTTACTCGGGCAGCTCTTATGCAGGTCTTCAATACTCTGGAAAATTACATCAACCGGAATATCGATCCCTTCCGGGGTGATCAGTTGTGCAACCTTCGCTGAAATCTCTTCAGCCGTAAATTTTTTATAGAGTTGTTTCACCAGGTTCTGGGTATGCAACTGGTTGTTGCGTTGCAGGTCCTTGCATTTTTCGAGTAGTTCCGTAAGGAAGGACTCTTCCCCACGTTCTTTCAGCAGGCTCACGGCAGCGTTGAAGGCTATGAAATCACCCATGCGGCTCATGTCGATTCCGTAACAATCGGGATACCTGATCTGCGGCGAGGACGAAACCACGATGATGCGTTTCGGCTTCAGTCGCGCGAGCATGCGGATAATACTTTCCTTCAGTGTGGTACCGCGCACGATGGAATCATCGATCACTACCAGGGTATCTTCACCCGGGCGCACTGTACCATACGTAATATCATATACGTGCTGCACCATTTCATTCCGGTTGGCATCTTCCGTAATGAAGGTGCGCATCTTCACATCTTTGATAGCAATCTTCTCCTGGCGGATGCGACGGTTGATGACCTGGCTCAGTTTTTCTTCGTCAAAGTCTTTTCCCCAGCTCATGATCCGTTCGATCTTTGTTTTTGCCAGGTAATCTTCCATACCCTTCACCATTCCGTAAAAAGCAACCTCAGCGGTGTTGGGGATAAAGGAGAAAATAGTATTCTTGAGATCGTAGTCAATCGATTTAAGTACCTGTTCGCTCAGGTTGTAACCAAGCGCGTTCCGTTCGCGATAGATTTTTTCATCACTGCCGCGTGAGAAATAAATACGTTCGAAGCTGCAGGCCTTGCGTTCTTTGGGTTCCATGATCTGCACGATCTTCATTTCCCCGTTTTCATCCACAATCATCGCCTGGCCAGGCATCAATTCCTTCACTTCATTTTCACCAACGTTGAAGGTGGTACGGATCGCTGCCCTTTCCGATGCGGCAACTATCACTTCGTCATTCATGTAGTAGTAAGAGGGGCGGATGCCGTGTGCATCGCGGAATACGAAACCGATGCCGTTGCCGGTCATGCCACCCACGTGGAAACCGCCATCGAACAGTGGCACGGCCTTACGCAGTACGCTTGCGAGATCCAGCGTGCCGGGTGCTTCCTCATCCGCCTTGATCAGGAAATGGTATAACACCTCCATCATAGCGGCAAGATCACTCTGGCGCTGGAACACACCCGGATCAATATTGATCAGTGAAAAAAGTTCTTCGGTATTGACTAAATTAAAATTTCCCGCGAGGGCAAGGTTGCGGGAAAGAATGGTATCCCTTTTTATGAAGGGGTGGCAGAATTCGGCGTTGTTTTTTCCCTGGGTCCCGTACCGAAGGTGGCCCAGGAGCAACTCACCCATGAAATCGAGATGGCCTTTCATCAGGCCAGGGTGGTTTTTTATATCCGGGTTGTATTTTGCCAGGTCATCGATTTCGGCGCCGATATGGCGGAAAACATCGGCAATTGGCTGGGGGGCAACACTGCGGTAACGATGGAGGAAAGGGTATCCCGGTTCAACATTCAGCTTCACTGCGGCAACCCCCGCACCGTCCTGACCGCGGTTGTGCTGCTTTTCCATCAGCAGGTACATCTTGTTCAGACCCCAGGTGACCGTGCCATACTGTTGCTGATAGTAAGAGAATGGTTTTCTTAATCTTATGAATGCTAAACCGCATTCGTGTTTGATCGCGTCACTCATGTATTTCCGGGAAAGACGCAAAGGTAGGCCATTGGAGGCACACCCCAAAGCGTGTTTCATTTGATTTCAGGGAAAGAAAAAAACCATTCCTGAAAAGCCACTGTACTGGTCCGCTGCACGTTCTTCCGCCTTTTAGAAATGATTTGCCTATATAACACCAGCCTCTGAAGAAAGTTTAAACATCGATCCACTAACCCAGCCCCTCACCCGAATTGTTCTATCCTGGTGGTCGGGCTGGTCAAGGTAACTCCCCGCCAAGGCAATGTTAGCGGGCAAAAAAAAGCCCCCGGATACGGGGGCGATAAAAGTATTTTGGAACTGAAAAATCCGGCCAGGCCTTCGGATTCGCAGAAGTTGCAAAACCGATCGGAATTGCAAGCCTTGCTGGGTTGCCCGGCAGGAGCATCGGCTCCGCCGAGGTGCCTTACCACCTTGAATGAAACGGAGGCCAGCCGGCACAGCGCGCAAACCTAGATTTTGAAACGATCTCCCGTTCTCCGAAAAAACCTGAACGGAAACCTCGCAGCAAAAACTACAATCCCGCCGTATTCGACAAATCTTTACTCGCGTACTTCGACATTGCCGGGCAGGAGCCCTTTGTGTCATCGTCCACCATGATATAATAAGTCGGGATCTTTATATCCAGCCATTTATCAAGCGCCAGTTTCTTCTTCTCTTCCAGTGCTCCCTGTGCAATCTTGCTGTAATCATCGCGGAGGTTCATGATGTGCGGCTCAGACCTTGATTTCAGGTAAACCACGCGTACGCCTTTTTTACCCTGGTCACCCGTAAACACCACCGGAGCAGAATATTCACCCACTTTCATTTTACTGATAGTGGCTACCATTTCCTTATCGAGCTGGTCGATGGTCACATACGGGGAACCATCCCTGTTCAGCTGGAATGCACCCTGGAATTTCGACTGGTCATCGTCACTGTATTTTTTTGCAGCCTCATTAAAACCAATCCGGCCGGCTACAATTGCCTGGCGAACTGAATCGAGTTTTGCTTTTGATGCATTGATTTCGGCATCGGTGATGGGTGCAGTCCGCAGGATGTGACGCACATCTGCATCGTCCCCGCTTCTCTTTACCATCTGGATAATATGATAACCGAACTTGCCCTTGACAGGAGCTGAAATTTCACCGTCTTTCAAACGGAAAGCTGTGGTAAGGAACACAGGGTCCCAGCTTTTTTCATTCCGGTTCAACTGGTAAAAACCGCCACGGTCCTTACTTCCCGGGTCTTCCGAATACCGCTGGGCAAGTTGTTCAAATGTATAGAGTTTCTGCTCCACCTGCTTTTTGTACAGGTTCATTTCCGATACAATATATCCTTCGAGGTCACGTGATGCTTTTGGATAAATCACAATGCTGCCCACTTCCAGTTCTGACTCAAAGTAAGGAAGACTGTCTTTCGGCACACGGTCAAAAAATGCTTTTACTTCAGTAGGGGTAATCTTCACACCGCCGACAATTTTTTCCTGCATGGCTTCAGCCAGTTTACGTTCACGGATGGTCGTACGTGAATCATCCTTCAGCTGGTAAATAGTTTTACCCGCATATTCTTCGAGGGCCTGCTGGCTTCCGACCTGGTTGATGAAATAGCGCACCTGCTGGTCGAGCTGGGCTTCCACTTCTTCATCCGACACGGGCAGGGAATCCTTTTCTGCCTGCAGCATCATTACTTTACTGATCAGTGATTGTTCCATCAGCATACACTCTGCACCTGCCGGTACGGACCCGCCGTTTCTTTTGGCATCATCGATCTGGTTTTTGATATCGGAGTGAAGGATGATCCGGTCACCGACCACTGCCACTATCTTGTCAGCCACCACTTTTACCGGTGTCTGGCCTGCGGCTGCGCCTGCCATAAGCAGGGCGGCGGCTATCATAAAATTCCTTGGAGTTAACATGGTTCAAAAATAGTTTTACCCGGGAAGCGGCAAATCCGCCTGGAGGGTATTTAACAAAGATTTGGCCGCCTGTTACAGCGGCCAAACGGTATAAAATGAGCTTCTCGTTTAGAGTGTCCGTTTAACTTCTTCCTGTTCGTATGCTTCCACCACATCGCCTGCTTTCATGTCGATGTAGTTTTTGATGGTCAGACCGCACTCCATACCTGCATTCACCTCTTTCGCGTCATCCTTGAAGCGTTTGAGGGAAGCAAGCTCGGCTACGTTCTCGCCAAGCGGGTAAACCACGATACCATCACGGATCAGGCGAATCTTGGAATCACGTTTGATCTTACCGTCGCGTACATAACAACCGGCAACGGTTGCCTTGTCGAACTTGAACACCTCACGGATTTCCACGTTGGCCACAATACGTTCCTGCATCTTCGGCTCAAGCATCCCTTCCATCGCACTGCGGATTTCATCGATGGCAGTGTAGATGATGGAGTAGAGTTTGATTTCCACGCCTTCGGTTTCGGCAAGGCGGTTGGCCTGTACTGACGGACGAACGTTAAACCCGATGATCACCGCATCGGAAGCAGTAGCGAGCACCACATCACTTTCAGAGATCTGTCCGACCCCTTTCAGCAACACGCGAACCGCAATTTCTTCCGTCGACAATTTCTGTAACGAGTCACTGAGGGCTTCAACCGAACCATCCACGTCACCCTTGATGATCACGTTCAGCTCCTTGAAGTTTCCAAGGGCCAGACGGCGACCGATCTCATCGAGCGTGATATGTTTCTTCGCACGCATACCCTGCTCGCGCAGGATCTGGGCACGACGGTTAGCGATATCTTTCGCTTCGGCCTCATCGGTATACACCTTGAATTTTTCACCCGCCTGCGGCGCTCCGTTCAGGCCAAGGATCACAGCCGGGGCCGATGGACCCGCTTCATCCTCGCGTTTGTTACGTTCGTTGAACATCGCTTTTACGCGACCATAATACTGACCGCTCACCACGAGGTCACCCGCGCGCAGCGTTCCGTTTTCAACCAGAAGGGTAGCTACATAACCACGGCCCTTGTCGAGCGATGCTTCAATGATGGTACCTGTACCTTCCCGTGCAGGGTTGGCTTTCAGGTCCAGCAGTTCCGCTTCCAGCAGGATCTTCTCCAGTAATTTGTCAATATTGAGTGCCTTCTTGGCTGATAATTCCTGGCTCTGGAACTTACCGCCCCATTCTTCCACCAGGATATTCATACCCGAAAGCTGTTCGTAGATCTTTTGTGGGTTGGCTCCGTCTTTGTCGATTTTATTGATCGCAAAGATCATCGGCACACCCGCAGCCTGTGCGTGGCTGATGGCCTCCCTCGTCTGTGGCATCACCGCATCGTCTGCAGCAACCACGATCACCGCGATATCGGTAACCTTGGCACCACGTGCACGCATCGCGGTAAACGCTTCGTGACCCGGTGTATCGAGGAAGGTAATCTCCTTGCCATTTGGCAGCTGCACCTGGTAGGCACCGATGTGCTGGGTGATACCACCCGCTTCACCTGCTACTACATTGGCACTGCGGATATGGTCAAGCAGGGAAGTTTTACCATGGTCAACGTGACCCATGAT
>SDZZ01000789.1 GCA_004173255.1 Chitinophagaceae bacterium
GAAGCAGCTAAAACCCATATCACGAAATGATTAACCACGCCTTTACAGAACGACTGACCAATCGTGACTGGGAGCAGGTCGGCAGGCAACTGCATGACTCTGGGTATGCACTGCTGCCACAGGTACTGGATGCAGTTGAATGCAGGTCACTGGTGGAGCTGTATGCAGTCGGGGAAGCGAGGATCTACCGGAAGACGATCAGTATGGCGAGATACCGTTTCGGATCCGGGGAATATAAATACTATTCCTATCCGTTGCCAGCCCTGGTTGCCCGGTTGCGTGAAACCCTTTACCCACGGTTAATTCCGGTTGCCAACCAATTGATGGCGGAACTTGCTGTCGACATGCGGTTTCCCGCCACGCATGCGGAGATGCTCCGGCGTTGCCGGGATCATCAGCAGGATCACCCAACGCCGCTGATCCTCAAGTACGGTGCCGGTGGTTTTAATACGCTTCATCAGGATCTTTACGGAGAAATATATTTTCCTATCCAGGCCATGGTCATGCTCGATGAACCGGGGCAGGACTATACAGGTGGTGAGTTTGTGATAACGGAACAGGTTCCCAGGGCGCAGTCAAAAGCCAGTGTGCTGGTCCCGCACAGGGGAGACATGGTGCTGTTCACCACGCAATCGAGGCCTGTACAGGGAAGCAGGGGATATTACCGGGTGAATATGCGGCATGGTGTCAGTACGGTGCACAGTGGTCACCGTCATAGTCTCGGGATTATTTTCCATGATGGGAGTTCGTAGCAATTCTTGTCACTATCCCGCAGGAATAAGTGAAATAGAAAGTAGACCTTTCCCTTGGTGTGCGGAAATCCGGAATAGATCCGGACCCCATGCGATGAGGATAGAAAAGGTGGATGAGAGACACTCCTGATAAAAAAGCTTCAGTACTTTCGGTCTCAGGTAATCGCGTTTGCTGCGTGCTGGTTGATGCGCTAAAGATCAATCTTAACTTAATAAAAAATTTGCTATGGAACATACATCCATTTCCCTGCGTCCGTTTATTGGTTCAAAAGATTATGAACTGTCCCGCGCATTCTACCGTGATCTTGGCTTTGAAGAAGTAATCATCAGCCATGACATGTGCCTGTTCCGCATCGGCCAGCTGGGCTTCTACCTGCAGGCTTACCATGTAAAGGACTGGGTGGATAATACCATGTTATTCCTTGAAGTGGATGACGTGGAGCGATACTGGAAAGAGCTCACAGCACTGGATCTTCCGGGAAAGTATGATACAGTACGCCTGCATCCGATCCGCACCGAGACATGGGGACGGGAATGTTTCCTGCATGACCCTTCCGGTATA
>SDZZ01000790.1 GCA_004173255.1 Chitinophagaceae bacterium
TCTACGAGCAGGCGTTTTGCCACCAGCCCTTTATAACCGATTTCGTAAGACGAAACACTTTCCGGTTTCATCTGGCTGAACTGCGATTCTACCAGCAGTGCAGGGTTGCCTGCAGCGCGGGCAGCAGCAACGCTTTCAGCGGTATAGGTACCGGTGTTCAGCTGGTATTTATCCTGGAAGGTCTGCAGTCCGCCGATAAGGAAAGCCGAACCGGTGTTCAGGTTGATGTACTGGTCCTGGTTCGTTGGAAAACGATAGGCTGTCTGGTAAGACAGGCGTACGTTGTTATCCTTCGCCACATGGAACACGGCAGTCACCCTTGGTGTAAAACGGCCATCAAAGTTTTCGTGTTTATCATAACGGCCCGACGCGGTCACGGTAAGTATTTGACCGAGGTCTTTTTTCAACTGGATGTAACCGCCATACTCATTCACCTTGATTGGACCAAGTGAATCAGTAAACAGGGTACCACGTGAGTTGAGTACGTTCTGGCGGAACTGGCCACCAACCAATACTTCCACCATTTCAGAAAAACCGAGGGTTTCCGACAGGTTCAGCTGGGCCTCACCTACCCAAAGGTCGGTGCGGTCAAGGAACTTAGCTCCCTGTGGCAGCGGCGTGGCAAGGATGTTTGTTTTTGCCTGGTCAAAGGCTGCGGTACCCGGTTGTAACCGGCGCGTACCACCGGCCGTATCGGCATAGGCACGTGCAAATGCATGCGCCTGGTCATAGCTGTTGGCACCACCTGCACCTGCTGCATTCATATATGAAGTGAACGCCGCCACGTACTGCGGATACCAGGTCTGGCTTGGTTTGTAAGCTTCGTTCATCAGTCGTCCGAGAGCTGTTGCCTGTGACGCATCTCCTGCATTTTCCTGGGTGGTATAGCCGCGGACGAACCAGTTTTTGGCGCGTACTTCCAATTTGTGCTGGGCGATTTTGAGGTTGCGCAGGGAGTAGCGGTCGGCCCCGGTATACACCGTCGTTCCGGTACCGAAGTAAGTACTGAACGATGCTTCAATGTTAGGGGTGATCTTGTAGTGGAGTGCGCCTGACAACTTTACATTATACGTGTTGTAATCGACCAGGTCACGCTCCTTGTATCCTTCCCTTGATACGTTCTGGTTGGGGATGGTTCCCGCCTGCAGTCCGTTGAAGAAGGGCGCTGTCTGGGGATTGGTTGACAGGAACCCGTTGATCTGTGCCTGTGATGGCGTGAGCCCGCCGGTTGCTGCCATATACTGCGCAATAAAGCCACGCGTGCCGGCACCAACCACCAGGTTGGCAATGCCCTGCATGTTCTGTGATGT
>SDZZ01000791.1 GCA_004173255.1 Chitinophagaceae bacterium
ATATGCAAACGCGACCTGATGGTACATGCACCGTATCACTCCTATGACCCGATCCTGCGTTTTTTTAACGAGGCAGCCAATGACACCTCGGTCGAAGAAATTTCCACCACACTCTACCGCGTGGCCTCCGATTCGCGCATCGCACAGGCGCTGATCAGTGCCGCAAAAAATGGTAAAAAAGTTTTTGTACTGGTAGAACTGAAGGCACGTTTTGATGAAGCAAATAATATCCGCTGGGCCAAACAGATGAAACTGGCCGGCGTGCGGATCATGTACAGCAATAATGAACTGAAAGTACATGCAAAAATCGCATTGGTCAAACGACGTGATTCCCTGCTTCCGTATCTTGGACTAATGGCAACCGGTAACCTTAACGAAACCACTGCCCGTTTTTATACCGATCATATCCTGCTTACGGCACGCCAGGAAATCCTGGGTGAAATGAATGAGCTCTTTGAATTCCTTAGCAGGCGTAAGAAGCCGGAACCTAAATCCAACGGCGGTTTCAGGTCGCTGCTCGTTGCACAGTTCAACCTGCAGGACGACTTCCTGGCAATGATTGACAGGGAAACTGAACATGCCCGCAACGGAAAATACGCAGCAATCACCATCAAAATGAACAACCTGGAAGAAGAAGGGATGATCAAACGGTTGTACGAGGCATCGAATGCCGGGGTGGTGATCGAATTGATCGTGCGTGGTATTTGCCGGCTGGTGCCCGGCATTACCGGCCAAAGTACCAACATCCGTGTGCGCCGGATCATTGACCGTTATCTCGAACACGGACGTGTTTTTATATTCCATAACGGAGGGCAGGAACAGATGTTCATGGGGTCGGCCGACTGGATGACCAGGAATATTTACCGCCGGGTGGAAGTCTGTTTTCCCGTGGTGGATGAACGACTGAAAAAACAGGTACGGGAAATCATTCAAATCCAGCTGCAGGACAATGTGCAGGCAGTATGGATTACCAGCGACCTGTCCAACCCACCCGTGGTAACCACGGCGGCGGCGGTACGGTCACAGGAAGCGATTTACCATTTCCTGGAACAACAGGAGCGCGATTTTGTTAATGACACCGACTAAACAAACACATGGGAAGAAATTTACTTTTTTTATTTGTCGTCATCATCGTTGCAGGTTGCAACAATTCGCCGGAAACGAAGCTGCAGCTGGCAGACTACGACCTTTCCTCCGCGGAAAAATTCAACATGCCTTCAAGCCTGCTGGAAATTTCGGGCGTGACCACCTGCCGCCAGAAGCCCGACACCTTTTATGCTATCCAGGATGAGGAGGGTAAACTGTTCCGT
>SDZZ01000792.1 GCA_004173255.1 Chitinophagaceae bacterium
CTTGTCTTCATTCACCAGCCCGCCCCGAATGGCTTTAATGGCACTCTCTTGCCCTTTGCCATATCCTTTTGGATAAATATACTTGCCCCGGTCTTCCGGTGCTTTGTCTTTTTCTACGGGTAAACGATTTTCCTTTGCATAAGGATCGTTACGTGTGCCGGTTACCTGCCAGCTTACTTTTACGTTTGGCTTATCTGTTTTAATCGCGAATTTATTGCCGCTTATTTCTGTTGAAATGATGGCCTGTGCAAACTGGTTGATGCATGTTAATTGATAGCGATATTCAACATTCAGCGCCTGGAACCATTCCGGCATCGTTACTATGGCATCACCACTGGCATCCGTTGTAATCACACCATCATAAATATTTTTCATATCGGGTGATTCCACGAAAGAATGCACCAGGTATTTGTTGTCGGGATCCGTTGGATGATCGATCTGGAAGGAGCCTGCTGATTTACTCAATGTTCCGAATACACCCACATTACCAGTGAACACGCCTGCCCAACCTGTAGCGGAACTGGCATTATCACCGCGAACTGCCTGTCGATTTACATCGGTGCCTGTAGAATTACCCTGAACACCGATATACCTGCCTTCTGCCAAAATTCCACCGCCGGATGGAGATGTTGAATTGCCAAAAAATGCAATGCCAGTAGTTGTGTAAGCATTTACACCATTACTTCCATTCCCAAGGGTGTTCCTACCCGCGGTAATCGAATTCGCCACTAACACATCGCCAGAAGGCACGTGTACGCCAAGTCCTGTGGAGGAAGAAAAATAGCCACCAGTTCCCGAAGATGAGAAGCTATACACGCCATAACTGGAACTAGAGCTAGCGTACAGGCCGATACCGGATAAGGATCTGCCAATAACTCCATAACCCCCGGGCGCTTCTCCATACACACCATAACCAGAACCAGCCTGGTATCCAATCACGCCAACACCGCCCGAACCGGTACTTCTGTTTATTCCTCGCACCGCGGCACTAAAAGATGAACCTGTCGTAGGTGTCACTTCCCCTACAATCGCGGAGGGCCCGGTTATCGCACTACCGGCGGAAATAGAAGCAGTCGATCCATAAAGTGCTGTGGCGTTTCCTGTGGCCGACGTATTATTGATACTGAATAATGGGGGAGTCGCAGAAGATTCGGTGCCTGAATATGGCAATGTAAGCACAGCCGTTCCTGGAACCCCTTGCTGACCTTGCGGCCCGGCAGGCCCGGCAGGACCAACCCCGCCTTGTGGACCAACAGGGCCGACAACACCCTGCGGACCTTGCGGGCCAGTCGCGCCAACTGGTCCGGTT
>SDZZ01000793.1 GCA_004173255.1 Chitinophagaceae bacterium
GGGAATTGCAGCGCCGGAAGCGATTGTGGAGGACGCTGCCGGAATGGGAGCGGACAATGCGGTAAGGAGAATGGACGTACTGGGAATGGAAAATTCCATCGGCATGCAGGCGGCCGGTGCGGGCGTGATGGCAGCAAAGTCCCTGCTGTCCAAAAAGATCAGGACGGTAAAGGTAAGGCTTAGCGCAGGCCAAAGGGTGCTGCTGCGTGACAACCTGCGAGGATCGAAATAGGTGCTTCCCTTGGAAGCTTTTTGTTAACATAAAAAATAAGGTATGAATGCAAGCAATCTCAATGACCTTAAGCGGGAATTGAAAAAACTGGGCTTTTCCGATAAGCTATCGGAGAAATTGGAAGGTAATATGAAAAAGGACGTCAGGGAGTTCCGGCTTTACGACGCCCTGCCCGCAGAAAAGGGAAAGGTGGAGTTTACCCTGCACTTCAGGCAGTCGCTGAAATCGGATTTCTATTATTTCAACAAGTTCCAGGCGGCCCACAACAAGGGCAAGGGACTGAAAGAGGGGGAGCAGTATGTGGTTACCTCGCCAGGGGACAAGGAAGGCAAAAATCCGGTCTACGAAATCCTCGGCGGGACCGCGGACGCAATTGCAATGTTTAGAAAGCAGGAGGGCGACGCCGAACTTTTGCTGGTAAGGGGCGAGGGGCAAAAAGAGCAAATGGCCTCGGCGGTAAAGCTGGCTTCGATGGAAAAGGGCACGGTGGGGTTTGTGGATGACAGTTTCAGGCAGACCTTTTTTACCAGCGTACCTGCGCAGACTTTTTGGGTGGAACAGGGCAAAGGCTATACCGCAGAACAGTCGGCCAATCTCCTGCAGGGAAGGGCGGTTTTCCGTGACGATCTGTTGAGCATGCAGGGCAAGGTCTATACGGCATGGCAGGAGCTGAACCTGGACAAGGAACGTGACAGGCACGGCAACCTGTCGATCAACCAGTACAACCATCCCGCCTATGGTTTTGAGCTCAATAAAGAAATATCCAAATATGCCATAAAGGAGCTTTCCGATCCTGCTGTCATGGAAAAGCTGGAGGCCTCGCTACGCAATGGGAACAGGGTAGAGGTGACGGTAGTAAGGGAAGGTAAGGAGGAAAAGTTCGGTATGGAAGCTTCGGTACGTTACCAGAAGATGAACTTTTTTGATGGCAAAGGGAAATCCGAAAGGCGCGAACAGTTTCTAAGGGAACCAAGTATGGCAAAGGGCCCTGCTCAGGAGAAATCCAAAGAAAAGGTTCAAGAGCAAAGGCAGGGTGCAAGAATCTAGGGGAATTGCTATATTTGGCAGATAATTAAC
>SDZZ01000794.1 GCA_004173255.1 Chitinophagaceae bacterium
CCAAAGACCTTACTGTTGGCCTGACCAGTGGTGTTGACTTCCGCGAAACGCAGAACACCAACTACGGCAGCCGTCTCGTATTTACCAGGACAACCTCTACAACTCCCACCGGACAGGCTGGATTCCAGCTCGAAGGCCTTACAAGGTTCTTTACAGGAACTGTCCGCCCTTCAGTAACATACCGCAAGATCATTGGCGACAAACATGATCTTGAAGTGGTGGCACTGGGCGAATATGTAAAAGAAATTTCCAAAAACTTCAGCATGCAGGGTTTCGGAACGGATCCAAAACGTCCAAACACTCCTGCAGCAATCACTCCGGGCAACGCTTCGAACCTGCTGTTCCCGGTACTGGGAGGCAGCAAGGGCCGCAACTCGCTTGTTTCAGGTCTTACAACTGCCCGTTATACTTATAACGGTAAATACACAGTCACCGGTTCTTACCGTTATGATGGATCATCCAAGCTACCAAACGATACAAGGTGGCAGGGTTTCTACTCTGTTGGTGCAATCTGGGAAGCAACCAAGGAAGAATTCATGCTGAGCCAGGGCTTCCTGAACACCCTTCGCCTGAAACTCAGCTATGGCGGATCGGGTAATGCCAATAACTTCCCTGGTGGAAACTATCCATACCAGGCACAGTATACACAGGGTAACTATGGTGGTCTGAATACGATTTATGCCACATACCCTGGTAATGCCGGACTGAAATGGGAAACCAACTACGTCCTCAACCTCGGTATCGATTTCGAAATGGCCGACCGTCGTATCTATGGTGATTTCAACCTGTACGATCGCCGCACTAAAGACCTGTTCGTAAGCAAAGTTCTTTCTGCAACTGCTGGTTTCGGCAATGGCGGATCACTGAACATCAACGCAGGCGAACTTGGAAACAAAGGTTTCGAGTGGAACGTAAACTTCGATGTGCTCCGCACAAAAGATCTTACCTGGACTCTTTTTGCAAACGGCGCATACAACAAAAACGAAGTACTTGACCTCGGTGGCGAAGCTTCTTATGAGACAGGTACTGAGCTTATCACTATTGGTAAGCCACTTGGCTCACATTATGAAGTACGTTGGGGTGGTGTAGATGCTGCAACAGGCGCACCACTTTACTATACTGCGGATGGTAAACTCACCAGCGACTATGCACTCGGTGCAGCTGTTCAGGATTTTGGCACCTGGGAATCCCCCTGGAAAGGTGGATTTGGGTCCAACCTGCGTTTCAAAGGCTTTGACTTGTCAGTGCTTTTCAGCTGGCAGAATGGAGCAACAAAGGTAGACAACCTGGAATACTTCCTGGAAAACCC
>SDZZ01000267.1 GCA_004173255.1 Chitinophagaceae bacterium
CTGCATAATGGAGAAAGGCCTTTTTGATGGACTGGTCCTTCGCATATTTTGCAAAGGCCAGTTCGGCATCGACCGCGGTCTGGGAAAAGGAACGGCAAGTGGCGATCAGCAGGAAGGAAAAAACAAATACGGGCTGAACGTTCATATATGATATGTTTTGCCCCGAAAGTACAACAGTGAGCAACCGGGTGATATCCCCATTTTTGAGGAACGGCCATTCACGCTGGTCAGTCAATCGGTGCCGTTTGTATGATAAGGTTGCAACCTGTCAGGGTTTCGATGATTCATTTCTACCTATTGGAAAAGGGGTGTAAAAACACCCCCTTGTCTAATCACCAAAACCAAATGAAACACATCGGTCGCCTAGTTGTAAAGCCGGCAATATTTTTCGATCAGTTGTTGTTCCACTCCTTTTTTCCGTGCGCGTGTTGCGATGACGCGGAACAGTGGTTGCATCAGGCGGAATACGCCCGGCAGGTACATCTCACTCATTTCACCAATGATGGCCATGTGGGACAGTTTTTTCGGTACCCCTTTGTTATCGGTCAGGCCATCACCAGCCAGTCCATAAAGAATGTAAAGGGCATGCTCAAATCCGGTGTGACCCGGGTTGATCACCACATTGAAACGGATCTTTTGTGGGCCCGGATTAAAAAAGCGATGGACCTTGCCGGGAGGTATGGTGGCGGTGTCGCCCGGTTCAAGCATTACTATTTTCCCTTTTCCGGCGGATACCGCCAGGGTCCCTTCAATGGCAATAAACGTTTCGCTGAAGTTGCGGTGGTAATGTAAAGGGGTTCCGCCACCCGGCATCAGCCGCACTTCCACCTGGGTGCTTTCGTTATTTGTTTCACTTGCAGTATGGATAAACGTGGTGACATCTTTTACTACCGGGTTGATGATGATCCGTTGCATAATCAGAGCTTGATGAATTGGATGTTAGTTTTGTTGTCTTTTGTTGTGAGTTGAATGTGATAGTGTCCAGCCGGGAGTGACCGGATATCCACCTCCTGTATCGCACTGCCGATAATGCCGGACAGTACCACATGGCCGTTGTTATTGAGTATAATCCAGCTGGTTTTTACCGAAGCATTCCATCCCATTATACGGATCCGGACCGATGTGGAGGCCGGGTTGGGGTAAATGCTGAAACCATTACTGCTATTAAGTTGTACCGTACGGATGGCGGAGAATTCGCTGCTGTTGTCGCGGTCCACCATTTGCAGGCGGTAATAATTGGCACCTGCAGATGCAGCAGCATCAGTCCAGGTGTAATCAACCGGCGAACCGCTGTTGCCAATGGCATTTACGCGCTGTATGTTTTTAAATAAGATGCCATCGATGCTATGCTGTACGTTGAAATAAGCACTGTTCGATTCGGATTCGGTTCTCCAGCCCAGCACTACCGTATTCCCTGATGCGGATGCCGTGAACCGGGAAAGGTGAACGGGAAGGGTCGACAGGGTAGTGATACTGCCGCGTGCCGGTGACAACGCCAGGTATCTCACTGTTCCGCCACTGTAATCATTAAATTCAGATATGGCGAAGTGATAGGTACTGTTCAGTTCAAGACCGGTGATCACGGCGTTTGAGCCCGTTCCCGTATACACCACATAATTATCTGCACCCAACTGTGTACCCGCACCAAAGATGTTACTGGCAGTATAGGACACATCATCCACCGGAGTTACATTCACCGCATTATTTTTCCTGGCAATGACAATGCGTTTATTGCCGTCGCCTGCGGTGAAATTGAGCTGGATGGTTTTACCCCCTACATTGCTGAAGGTTGCTGCCGACGTCTGCACTTTCGGCACGCCAACTGTTTTGAACCATGACCGGCCGGCTGTTGCCGTATATACCGATGAGTTGCTGCCATTGTATTCATAGATGGCAACGTGGTAGGTCTGCCCCGAAAGAAGACCCGTTACTGCCACATTACTCCCATTCCCGTTATACACCACATAATTCCCGCTGCCCACCTGTGTGCCTGTTCCGAATGTTGCATTGGCCGGGTAAGCGCTGAAATCTGCCGGTGATGAAGTGACTGCATCTGCTGCCCGCAATATCACAATCCTTTTGGCCCCATTGCCATTGGTCCAGTTGATGGTCGTTTGCGTTGCAGCCACAGAAGTGAAACCAATGGTGGAACTTATTACAGTCGGTGCAGCGGCAGTGGTAAAAGAAGACTGGAGGCTGGAGGAACGGAGATAAAGTAAGGTGCTACCGGTGCCGTTATATTCATATACTGTAAAATGATAGGTGATGTTTTTCTGCAAACCCGTCAGGTCAGCTACGTTACCCGTACCGTTATATACAATGTATTGTCCCGCAGCAATCGCTTGTCCCGAACCGAATGCACTGTTGGCAGTATAAGAGGTGCCATCAACCGGCAGGGCATCAGCGGGCATCCCTGCACGCGCCACTACTATTCGACCAGCACCATTGCCATTCGTCCATTGCAGGCGCATGGTATTCCCTTCGGCCGGGCCAAAGGTCATACCCGTGGAAGGGACAGTGGGTGCCAGTACGCCGGTAGTGGTGCTGAAGCTGGCCGTGGTGGCGGTTTGCTGGTATACAGGGGCAAAGGAGCCGTTCGACTCGTATGCAGCGAAATGATAGGTTACACCAGCCGTCAGGCCGGTGATGGTTACGCTATTGGATGTTCCGCGGTACAGGGAATAATTTCCGGATCCCACGGGGTTGCCAAATCCGAAAGTGGATGACCCGTAGTAAACCGTTCCGTCGGAAGGATCGCTGGTTACCGCCGATCCCGCCCTCGCAACTATCGTTACATGCGAACCATTTCCCCTGGTACAGGTAAGTGTGATGCTGGTCTGCGTAATGGAAGAAGCCGTAAGTCCCGTTACTGCTACCGAAGGCCGGGGCAGTGAAGTGACATTACCATCGGCCCAGGCCGTGGTCAGGTACACGGGCTTGTTATTAATGAGATTGTATTCGTACACGCGGAAGTAGTAAGTAGTGGAGGGGGTGATGCCATATAATGCAGCGCCGGTACTTGCACCATCGTAACAAACAAATTCGCCGGGAGCAACCTGTGTACCGTTTCCAAACACGTCGGACGCGGTATAGCCGGTGCTGTCTGCCGGCACAAAACTGACAGGGCTTCCTTTCCTGGCGATCACAATCCGGCGATTGCCATTCCCGCTGTTCCATCCGTAACGGAACGTAGTTCCATCCAGGCTGGAACCGTTGAAACCAGTGCTTGCAGCCGTGGGTTTCGACAGCGTTGTGGCAGAAGCGGTACCGGGGGTGGACCTGTAAACGGGATAAAGATTACCGTTGTACTCGAATGACGCAAAGTAGTAAGTGGTACCCGGTTCAAGGTTATTAAAATTGTCGGCACTGATGGCAAAGTTGCCGTTCCCGAAATTGTACCCGAGGCCATATTCCTGGCTGACCGGATATTTTACCAGGTCTTCCGGTGCTACATCGACCGGTGCGCCTTTTTTAACGATCATGAGCCGGCCCGTGCCGTTGCCCGCCGTCTGGTTGATCCGCATATAGTCCGATCGGATGCTGGTAAAGTTCAGCGCACCCGGACTAACTGTCGGGGCCAGCGATGGAGTAGCGGTGCCCGATGCAAATGTGCTGGTGAGGTATTGGATCGATGAGCCCGTTCCGGCATATTCATAGATCCGGAAGTGATAGGTCGACTTTGCATCCAGACCTGCTATATGCACCTCCGCGCTGTTGCCGTCATACATCACAAACTCTCCCGGCGCTATTTCCTCCCCGCTTTTATACACTTCGCTTTCCGCATAGTCTTTGCCATCGACCGGTAATGCCGTCACTGGTGATTCCTTTTTCATAATCACTATCCGTTTCAATCCATTGCCCGGAACCCAGCGCAGGTGTATATTCCTTCCATCAAGGGTACCTGTATAAATTCCCGAGGCAGGTACCGATGGTCTGGAAGGGGTGGTGAACGAAGCAGTTGTACCGGGTACTTTATAAACAGGATAATTGTAACCATTGAATTCAAAGGCACTCAGGTAGTATGTTTTTCCCGGGGCAAGATTTGACAGGTTTATTCCACTTCCCTGCTGTCCATAAACGGTAAAGTTGCCCGAGCCCAGCTGGCTTCCACTTCCGAACGTCGGACTGTAGTTATATGATTTCAGGTCTTCCGGAGTGGCATCAACAGGCGACCCTTCCTTAATCAGTACCAGGCACCTGCTGCCGTTGCCCCTGGTCCAGTTGACGGTTGCGGTACCCGGAGTCACTGAACTGACCTGGATGGCAGACGTCTGTATGGAAGGCGCTATAGCCGTAGTTCCGTTGAAGTGATAGGGACTCTGCAGGTATTCGGTGCTGAACCCTGTTCCATTATATTCGAAGAGGGCAAAGTAATAGGTAGTTGAAGGGTTCAGCGTGTAGATGTAGGAAGCTGTTGACGCAACGTCTGCAACTACGAACTGTCCGGGTGCCAGGGCATCACCTTTTCCGAATTCCTCGGAGCTGTTGTAGTCCACCCCATTGACCGGCACAGCCGTAACAGGGCTGCCTTCCCGCGCTACCAGGATCCGTCTGGCACCATTGCCGTTGGTCCACAGGCAGTAGAGGTGATTGCCTTCCACGATGTTGAACTGGGCATTTTTGGATGGGGTGGTCGGGGCGTCGGCTTTAGCATTCAACCAGCAGAAAACCAGGCCGATAAAAGCGAAGTAGATTTTTTTCATGTGTAAAATTTCGGGTGATCCGTTTCAGGAGGGCAAACTTAGAAGGGCAGCGGCGGGTCATTTATCCCTAATTACCGGGAATGGGATGAGTGGTATTGGAATCCTTAAAAATCAGGATAAATTTTGCGGGCAGATTGGAATTAGTTTGCAAACCGGTCAACCAGGCAGATGAAACACAAAACACTTTTCTTTTTTGCGGTGGCAGTATTACTGCTGGCCGATGTCAGGGCCACTGTAACAGACAGCCTCAATGCGATCATGCGTACGTCCCTCACTACGAGTGAAAAAATAGAAGCGCTCATCAGCGTGGGGATAAAAGTGCAGCATGAGGACAGGGCTGCCAGCATACTGATGCATCGCAAAGCAGTTGAATTGTGCCGCAGTATCGGCGACGCGAACCAGGAAATCCGTGCCCTCCACAACCTTGGGAATTTTTATTTACTGGACGAGAAAAACGATAGCGCAAGGGCCATCATGAGCGAAGGTCTTGAGCTGGCCAGGAAGTGCAACAATGAAAAATTTATTGCAAAGCTCCTGAACAATATAGGGGTTACCTGGTCGAACCAGAACAAGGTGGGCACAGCCATTGTGTTTTATATGGAGTCGACCAAGTTTGACCGGCACGATACCCTGCGGCTTGCCAAAACGTTTAATAATATCAGTGTCATCTTCCTCGAAATGCATCAGTTTGCCAAGGCAGAACAGTATGCAGCAAAGGCGTTGAAATTTGCGCTGGAGATGAATGATTCGCTGTCACTTGCACTGGCATATTCCCAGCTTGGCACCCTGATGCGCAGGCAGGGCAACACGGAAGGTTCGGATAATTATTATAAAAAAGCGTTGCAATACAGGGAGGCAATGGTGGATCCCTATCACCGCATGCTGGTGTACCAGAATTATGGAGTAACCCTGAACCAGCGTCACCGGTTCGCCGAAGCGTCCAGATATGCGGACACGGCGCTGGTATTGGGATTGCAGAATGGTTCGCCGGTTTGTGTAGCGTATGGGCATCACCTGAAGGGGGTGATAGCCCTGGAGGAAAAAAAATGGCCTGTTGCCCGGCACTACCTGAACCTGGCAGAAAAAGCATTTGCCGAAGGCGGATCCTGGGGTACACGGATGGAGGTATACCATAACCTGGCCGAGCTGGAGAAGGAAACCGGTAATACATCGGAAGCACTGGCGTATATGGAAAAATACAACAGGATGAAGGATTCGGCAGTACGAAGCCAGTCGGCCAGTACCGTCGAATTCCTCGAAGCGCAATACCAGTTTGAAGGGAAACAGAAAGAGATCCTTCAGCTGCAGAAGGAAAAGGAACTGCAATCAGTTTCGCTGCAGCAAAAGAACACAATCAATTACCTGCTTGTGGGTGCATTGCTGGTTGTGTTGGCCGTTATGCTGCTTTTGTACTATAACTATAAACAGAAACAATTGCTTCAGCAGAAAGTAATGCGGCAGATGGAAACGGACCAGGAACTGCTTGCCACCCGGATGGTTATCCAGGGCCAGGAGGAAGAACGTAAACGACTGGCGGCTGACCTGCACGATGGACTTGGAGGCATGTTATCCGGCGTTAAACATTCCTTCCAGC
>SDZZ01000268.1 GCA_004173255.1 Chitinophagaceae bacterium
GATCTACTGGAAGAAAAGATGGATGCATGGGCAAAAACAGGAAAGAAATAAGGTAGTGGTGTACCGTAGCATCATAAACTTATTGTTGTCAACGCAAATGTATCCTAAAACACCCCCTGTCCCCGGGGGTAACCTTGCGGGAGGCGCGTTTTGGATGGTGAACAGGTGCTGATTTTGTGTGGGGGTAAATTACCAAAAAGATCGCGGATTTCACTTACCCGGCAAATGCCTGGTTGAGCGGAGCTGCGCTTACACAACAAAACCTTCATTCACCACGGCTGCCATGTCGCTCACACAATCACTACCGATCGCCTTCCCCACCCAGTTTAATTTGGCCATTATACCTGAATCATTACAACTTTTGATCATGAAAAGAGCTTTACTTCTCCTCTTGCTGGTTGCCGGCGTTTCTTCCACACATGCCCAGTGGAGCAACACAACGAACCAGTTTTATGATTCCCTCGATATGCCGGTGGCACAGGCAACCAGCGACCAGAAAAATCCCCTGATCGTCAAAAGTGAACCGGATGGCGGGTATTTTGTGATCTGGGAGGATTACCGGAATGCCAATAACAGTGACATCTACGCACAGAAATACGATAAAGACGGACACCGCCTCTGGGCGCTGAATGGTGTTCCTGTGGCTACAGGGGATGCCCCCGACCAGCAGTATTCCAACATCAGTAACGGAGTGATCAGTCAATACAATTACCAGAATGTAAGCCATGCTGCCAGCGATGGTAGCGGCGGTTTTTATATCACCTGGCAGGTTTACCTGGCCAGTCCGGTCAGCAGTTATGGAGTATTTGTGCAGCATGTCCGCAGCAACGGCACCCATGTTTTTGCCAGTGACGGATATGGGCTTGCCATTCCCACTGTTTCAACCCAACGATACGACCAGCCGCAGTTGATCGGGGATGGCAACGGTGGATTTTTTATTGGTTATAAATCATCGAGTACTTCATTTAACGGAAACGTGTCTGTAGTAACAGTATATTGTTATAAGGACGAAGCCGGGGTCCTGAAGAACTATGGTGGTGGCGTGATGAGCGACCTGATCAACTATTATGGCGCTGGTAACAATTACCGGTTTTGCTCCGTGAGTGGCACTGGCGGATACCTGTCCGTCCCTGTTTCCGGGCCTACCTATGCCAATGCCAATAGTTTCAACCTTTTTCCAGACGGTCAGGGCGGTTGCGGGGTAGTGATGGTTGAGGCCCCCACCAATGAAAAATGTTTTCCGGCCTTTGACCAGCTTTGCCGGGTAAAAAAGGACAGCTATGTCCATACCCAGGACGGTACATTTTTTTTCAAAAAAGATAGTGTGGTACAACTGTATTCGTCAGACGTGAGGAATGTAGAAATAGATTGTACGGATGCAACCGCCCCTCCCGGCAGTACATTCTATGCCAGTCTCTACACGGTATTCAACCAGGGAGTGCAGAACCTGCTTGCAACCAGGGGCGGTGGGATAAATGTGTATGACCCTCTTTATATAGGCAGTGGAAAATTCTATGATGCGTATACAACTTATGCCATCGAAAAAATTAATGCCGCGTTGATGCCAACAGAAGGCAATATCAATTCGGTGCTGGTAACATGGAACCAGCGGAATTACGTCAACTCGCAGTTGACAAACTGGAGTACCCGCGGTATTGTGCTGGCCATGGAAAAATACGACAGCCTGCCTTACCAGCTTTGTTCAGGCGACATTCCCCGGGGTTTGAGTTATAACGGGGTACGCCCCGCCGGGATGAATAAGATAAACGAGGGCAAGTCCGGACTGGACACATTGCTCGCGCCCTATGGAGCCAGTTATTTCTATGATTATTCGCTCACGGGTTCGGGTAGCAGGGCATTTGTAACATCATCGGTAAAAGGTTTGACAGGCGGCGCCGGCTCCTCGCCATTTTATTACCAGGAAGCGAAACTTATCCGCCAGTCTGCCGACTCCTTTGCGCTTAAACTGATTACGCCTCCCAATCACGATACCGGTTTTGTCATCGGCATCGGCACCGCTAACGATCGCTTTCCTTTTATCGCGGGCGACGGAGCCGGGAATGCAACGTTCTGTTATGTTGGTCCGAATGGCCGTGATTATTTAAAGGCCAGTCCGGTAGAAGAAGGTGGCAAACTGCGATGGGGTGCATTGGGCCTGCCGCTTAACTCAGGTGGTGTCAGCGGATCGTATTATTATGCCTCCACTCCTTTTATGTATATGGATGCCGACGGAAAGGCGGTGGTGGCGTGGAACGACGGACGCAAAACGCCTGATGGATACACCGGTCAAAATGTGTACATGCGGCACCTTGATAGTTTGCTGAAACCAAATTACCAGCCTCCGTTACTCAATACGCAGCTGACTGTAACGCCGGCTAACGGGACTACGCCCGGCAGGTATTTTTCGCAGAGTACCCCACAGGCGCTTATCGGAACGAGTAATGCATGGACTACATTCCAGGTGCCTGTGTTGGGACCTACCAGCAATAGTTCCACGCCTGTTGCAGCAATCAGGGATGATTATAACTTAGGAACGGTTTCGGTATCAACGTATGATTTCTATAACCAGCCTTTGCGCAGGACCGATGGTCGTGCCTACCTCGACCGGAACTATACCATCAGTGTCACCAACCATCCTCCTGGTGCTGCCATCCACGTGCGCCTGATTTTCACGAAGGCCCAGTTTGATTCATTGAAAGCACATGATGTTTCTATCCAGGACCCCGGTGACCTGGGCGTGATTAAACAACCTTCGACAGGTGTTGCCCCTGCTTCGTATACGGCAACGGCGAATGACCAGGGTGTCCGACCTACTGCCTGGGGAACTTATTTTAATACAGTGGATAATGTAACATCCGTTTCCGGGTATTATATAGAAGTAGTGATTAGTGATTTCAGCAATTTCTTTATCATGAGTGCCGCAACGGTGCTTCCTGTCACGCTGCAATCATTCGTGGTTAAAGCCGTGGACCAGACGGCCCTGCTGCAATGGGTAACTGCATCGGAATTGAATAATGATCACTTTGATATTGAGCGCTCAGTTGACGGACGGGTGTTTACAAAAATCGGCCGCGTGCAGGGTAATGGTACCACCAGCATTCCGCAGGATTACAGTTTTGTTGACGCAGCTCCGGTCAGGGGCAATAACTACTATCGCTTGGCACAGGTGGATCTTGATGGTCGCGTTGAATATTCGCAGGTCCGGTTGTTATCGTTTGATGGGCAGGTTGGCAAAATGATGCTGTCTCCCAATCCCGTGAAAAACCTGCTGCACGTAACATTGCCGCAAGCCGCTTCCGGACAGGATTTGCTGGAATTGTATAATGTGTCGGGGTTGAAAGTGCTGGTACAGATGATTCCGGCGGGAACGTTGCAACTGGACGCGGATGTGAGTACACAGGCGCCGGGTGTATATATTATGCGGTATGGGAAAGCGAGTGTAAAAGTGGTAAAAGAATAGTGCAGGATGGAACATTGGTGATGCTGGTTCAGCTCTCCCCTTTACCAATTAGAAGACCCCCCTTCCGAATAAAAGAAATTAAATAAATAACGCGTGAGTCTGTGCGTAAACTTAAATATTAAACCAGGAAAAATGAAAAAGATAATCAGACTGATTGTTGCCTTGACCACCATGCTGGTAATCCTGCCAGGTCTTAGTTGTAAAAAAGATACCGATGATGCGGATACCAATGGTAATGGTGACAGTTTTGCCAATACCGAGTACGCGGGTACAGCGAAGGTGGGTAACCACTATTATCCCCGGCCGCTGTCGCTTCGTTTTGATGGAGACAGGAATGTGTCAGCCTGGTCAAATCTTGTATTGAATAAATACAATCGTGATGTTGCCGGTAAGGTAACGGCTGTTGAGAAAAATGCCCAGGATGAAACAGTGCTGACGGTTCTCTGGAACCTGCCGGGCGAAGAGCAGTTTAATTCACCACAGGTTTATACAATCAGTGCTGATAAAAAGACGATTTCAGGCGGAAACAATCCACTTTATGTGCTGGAGCAGTTACCATTGGCCCCGAAGGATGTTAAAAGCGTGGTATCGAACTGGGCGCAGCCAGAGCATCCGGATTGGTATCCGGATGTAAATGCCATTGGATTCTTTCCGAACAAGTTTGCCGAATACGCACGATACGGCGACCCGGTTCTTGGCACTCCCCTGGATCCGGATCATAATGAAAACCTGCGCCTGCCTTATACGCAGGATGGTACCCGGATCCTGTTCTCCGGAGTACGTGATGAACAAGCGCCCCTGGTCAGGATTCTTATTCCGTACTACGGCGTTTTGTCGGCCGATGGGAATACCATTTACCTGGACGCGCTGGAGTATACCTATTCGAGGCTGCCTTACTCGTTCTCTTCGTTTGATTATTACGGACCGCAGGGGGTTACGCCGTCGTTGAAGAGGCTTTGAGGTGTGCAGGGTTGGTTACTGTGCGCTGTCGGATGAATGGCTGCCGTAGGTTGGCAGGTGGGCGTTGTCAAAAACCGGCTTGAGCCCGCGTCGCCCGCTTCAGCCTACTTCCCCCTTGTGTTAAACCAAAAGAGCCGTAAGATTGTTATTAGATGGACATCCCATTCAAACATACTTTCAAACGGTTAATATGGAAAAGGACAATCAGGAAAAAGTTACGCAGCCGACCTCCGGGGAAATAGATTTCAAGGACAAGAATTCCGCCATACTTTTGGGTGGACCCGAACCCCTGGCAACGCGGGGACAGGTAGTCATTCCCGATGAATGTGGCGACAGTTTATGGGAAGATGTTCTTGCACAGAAACCCTGATTAGTTATGGACAAAAATTTTGCAGCAATCGCCTTCTCTCCCGGTGCGAAGGCTCTCCAGGAATTTTATGGCAGCCGGCAGGCCTACGATCGTATGGAGAAATCCCGCGTAGTGGATGGCCTTACCGAAAACGAGATGCGGTTCATCGCGCACAGCGATAGTTTCTTTATGGCCACGAACAGTGAAAGCGGGTTCCCTTACATCCAGCATCGCGGCGGGCCAAAAGGTTTTGTGAAAGTGCTGGACAGCAAACGCATTGGCTTTATCGACTTTACGGGAAATATGCAATACATTTCTGCAGGTAACCTGGCGACCGACAATAAGGTGTCCTTGATTATGGTCGACTATCCTTCCCGAAGCAGGTTAAAGATTTATGCAACTGCTGACACACTTGAAATAGCCGACAACCGGGAATTGTATGAACAGCTGGACTTGCCGGGTTACCAGTTCAAAGCTGAGCGGATTATGGTATTGAATATCGAGGCGTTCGACTGGAATTGCCCGCAACATATTACGCCGAGGTATACTGCCGAGGAGATTGAGTTCGTCGTGAACTCAAACAGGTCGGTGTGATTGCGTTCGTCCGAACATACTTTGTTGGTTGAACTGATTACATACACAAATCGTGCTCTCTCATTGGCCCCATCACAAACTCACTCCATATTTTTTGATAATGTCTCCCAGCAAATCGTAGCGGAAAATGATATCGTATTTTTCAGAAAGGCTTTTGAGAAAAGCCTGATCCGGGTGGTTACCATTTTCGAAGCTTGTTGCCAGTTCCGCCATATAAGCTTCATGTCCGCCCGGGCTGCAGATCTCGATTACTTTCGCATTCGCCGGGCCACTGTTCCAGAAAGTATGCACTTTACCACGAGGCCGTAAATGCCATCCGCCCTTACTGACTTTAAAGATCTCATCCCCCACCATAATTGTTATTTCACCCTCGAGCACGATACATGTTTCGTCAAAGGTCTTATGAAAATGCGGCGGTGCACCAAGCGATCCGGGTGGCACAGTCATTTCAAGACTCCCGAAACTTCCCGAAGTCTGGCTTTTGTCCAGTTTAAATTCCACATCCGTTTTCGAGATCTTCCCTTTTTTCCCGCTTCCGGCGGGAATAAATACCACAGCTGGGTCTTCCTGATCCGTTTGCAGAGGACCTGCGAAGAGAGCGGGAGACATGACGCCGGCAGTGAGGATCGTTGCGCTATGTTGTAATAGAGCACGGCGGGTTATGTGCTTTGGCATAATGGTTTTCTTTTAAAATGCCCTATGGCTATTTTTTATTTACTCAATCTCTTAATAGGTTTCAACATTAATTTTTTGAACTCAACTTCAGAACCTTCAGCTTGTAAGGCAATCTGACCTTTATCAACTGTACAATTCGTCCCTTCGTTAACCATCACACCATTTACCCAAACTCTTACGCTGTTTTTATAACATTCAATCACCATGGTATTCCATTCGCCTAATGGTTTTTCTGTGCCATCAGTTAGGTTTTTA
Organism: Chitinophagaceae bacterium; assembly: GCA_004173255.1. Classification (GTDB taxonomy): domain Bacteria; phylum Bacteroidota; class Bacteroidia; order Chitinophagales; family Chitinophagaceae; genus JBEVJC01. The sequence goes on from SDZZ01000268.1 coordinate 6,294, forward strand.
AT